>CAYVWK010000035.1:0-4830 GCA_964455235.1 uncultured Paludibacter sp. | reverse complement strand
GTAAAAGCTGAATATGGCGAGGCTCCAGGTGCGTATATGCGTGTAGAAAAGGAAGACGGACAGTATCTCGCCATTGCGCGCATTCGGTTTGGCAATGTGGTGCTTTTACCACAGCCTATGGCAGCACTGGGCGATGATGATTTTGCGATTGTTCATGGTGCGAAAATGCCTCCTCCTCATACTTATATAGGTTCGTACTTGTGGACTCAACATCACTTAAAAGCAGATGTGCTGATTCATTTTGGTACGCACGGCAGTTTGGAGTTTACGCCACAAAAGCAAGTTGCACTTAGCAGCAATGATTGGGGTGATGTGTTGGTGGGCACTATTCCACATTTATACTATTATACTATTGGTAATGTGGGTGAAAGCATGATGGCGAAACGTCGTTCTTACGCTACGACCATCTCGTATTTGACCCCTGCTTTTATGGAAAGTAATACCCGTTCACAATTCAGAACGCTGCAAGAAAAGATTCGTAATTACTTTAAGACTGATGAAGCAATGCAGGCAAAAGCATCTTTACAAGTCAAGAAAATTGCAGTAGAAATGGGATTGCATCGTGAGTTGCGTTTGGATAGTGTGCTGACAAACCCTTACACAGCGGAAGAAATCGAACGTTTGGAGAACTTTGCAGAAGAGATTGCCAATGAAAAAATGAACGGTCAGCTCTATGTTTCTGGTGAGGCTTATACGCCTGAGAAAATCAAATCAACAGTGTTGGCAATGAGTGCTGATCCCATTGCATTCGGACTTTCATCCTTGGATAAATTGAAAGGACGCGTTTCTGATAAGGAGTTGAAAAGCAAATCCTATTTTACACAAACATATCTCGACCCAGCTAAAACCTTGGTAAATCAAGTATTAGCAGGTAAGGTAGTAGATGATAATTTGGTGTGTATGTTAGCCAAAATTTCTCCTGAAGAGTTGGCTAATGCGAAGATGATACTGAATCCACCTCGTCCGAAATCACCTTTTGGTAGTGGTCCGATGCCAGCGAATAGACCTGATATGTCTTCTCAGAAACCAAGTTTTACCAAAGCTCAAATGGAAGAGGCGCGTGCAATAATTCAAGTTGAAACTGCTTTAAACAATATATTGAAGTACAAAAAAGGTTTGGAAGATAGTCCAGAATTGGAATTTGCCGCTCTCATCAATGCAATGGCAGGAGGATATGTTTCGCCTTCATCGGGCGGTGATGCGGTTGCTAACCCAGCAGCCGTGCCGACTGGGCATAACCTATACTCCATCAATGCAGAGGCTACACCATCGGAAGTGGCTTGGGATAAGGGTGTTGCATTGGTGAAAACTACTTTAGAGCAATACCACAAACAGCATGGTGAATATCCCCGCAAGGTCAGCTATACTTTTTGGAGTAGCGAATTTATTGAAAGCGAAGGTACAACCATCGCACAGGTGCTGTATATGCTTGGCGTTGAGCCAGTTCGTGATACCTACGGACGTGTTTCGGAATTGCGCTTAATCTCTACGGAAGAGTTAGGACGCCCACGAATTGATGTGGTGGTGCAGACTTCTGGGCAGTTCCGCGATTTGGCTGCATCTCGTTTGATGCTGATTTCCAAAGCGGTAGAAATGGCAGCTTCCGCTAAAGATGAGCAATACGAAAACTTGGTATCTCAAAGTACAGTCGAAATTGAACGTCAGTTGGTAGAACAAGGTTTTTCACCTAAAGATGCCCGTGCGATGTCAACCCGACGTGTGTTTGGTGGCATCAACGGCATGTATGGAACAGGTATTCAGGAGATGATTACCAGCAGTGATAGATGGGAAACTGAGGATGAAATTGCCAATACTTATATGCATAATATGGGTGCTGATTATGGTAGTGATAAAAACTGGGGTGAATTTCAAACGGGCTTACTGAAAACCGTTTTGAGCAATACGGATGTGATTATTCAACCTCGTCAGAATAATACTTGGGGTGCGCTTAGCCTCGACCACGTATATGAGTTTATGGGTGGGTTAAACCTGGCAATTCGCAATGTTACAGGCAAAGACCCCGATGCTTATTTTGCAGATTATCGTAATCGCAACCACATGAAAATGCAGGAATTGAAAGAAGCGATAGGGGTAGAGTCACGCTCGACTGTATTAAACCCAGCTTATATCAAAGAGATGATGGAGGGTGGGGCAGGCAGTGCTGCGCAGTTGACCGAAGTGGTGACCAACACCTTTGGCTGGAATGTTACCAAGCCTGATGTGATTGATAATGAACTGTGGGATGCTTATTATGATATCTATGTGCAAGATAAATTCAATTTGGGGACTGAAAATTATTTCAGACAAACAAACCCAGAAGTCTTGCAGGAAGTAACTGCGATTATGATGGAGAGTGCTCGCAAAGGTATGTGGGAAGCTTCGGAAGCGCAATTAGCTGATTTAGCAAAACTACATACGGATTTAGTGCGTGAATTTGGCTCTTCGGGTACAGGTTTCTCTGGAAACAATGCGAAACTGCAAAGTTTTATCAGTCAGAAAATCAACCCTCAGGATGCGGAAACTTACAACAAACAACTACAGAAAATGAAAACCTCTACGCCTATTACAGCGACTAATGGTAGCACGGTTTTGAAGAAAGAGGAAATGTCTTTATCAGAAGACAATCAGAAAAACTCTTTCAACGGGGTGATAGTTGGGTCGGTTGCATTGGCTGTTTTTGTTGCTCTATTGGTAATTCTACGCAGAAAAAGAAAGCAGAAATAATTCGTCTATGGAGGTTATCATACAAATATTGATATTGTTTATCATTGTCAACACAGCTCTGAAACTCAGTTTTTGGAAGTGGTGGGAAAGCCTGATATTTGCGGCTATTGCAGCTGTTTTCATCCTACTGGCACAGCAATATGCCATTGGTCAGTCGAAGTTGCAGTTGCAGTATTATCTGAACGATAAGCAAACGCTGCAAAATATGGCGGTCTTGATTACTGCTGAATCGGCTATCTCATTTGCTTTTTGTGTGGCGAGTTTGCGTAATATGTTTGGCAAAAAGAAAAAACGATGGGTTAAGGTGTTGTATTGGTATCCAAGTTTATTGCTTTTCCCTGTATTGTATTACCTGCTTACACAAACGATTTTCAGTCTGCCAGGCAGTAGTTTTAGCACTATCAGTTACTTCTTTGCAGGGATATTATTTGTTGTTTTCCCGGCCTTATCTTATGGATTGAAACGCTTAATTCCTGAAGATGAATTACGATTGGAAGTCTATTTTTTAGTGAGTTTGTTTGTTGCGATTTTAGGCTTACTCACTACGGTAGATGGCAATGTAACCTATGCTGCGGCACCAGAGGCATTCGACATCAAAATAATCATTTATTCTTTGATATTATTTGCCTTATTTTTCACATTGGGTTACTTCTGGAATAAATATAAATGGCATATCTTGAAAAAATATAAAGGCGATAAAGCAAATCGCATATCAAAAAAATAAATTTAAAATAAAAACTATATATGGAAATTATTTCAAAAGCATTGTTTTGGGTGGCTAATAGCCTATTAATTCCCGATATTATCCTCCTATTATTCCTCTTTGGAAGGTCCTTATTGTTGACTGGTAGCTTTTACAATCAGTTTATGGTCAAGCGTAAGAATGATAAAATGATAGGAAACAGCATCAAAAATCTGAAAGTCTTAGGTATGGATAACCTGCGAACAGCTATATCATCCTGCGAAACCTCTCTGTTTACGCGCTATATGACAGATTTGCTATCCAATAATGTAGGAGAAGAATCTTATGCTGATTTTCTGATTTCTAACTTTGAAAATGAAGCAGAAAAAGACCTATCATTATCTAAAATGTTGACGAAAATGGGTCCCATACTTGGGTTGATGGGAACGCTGATAGCGATGAGTCCTGCATTGGTCGGACTTTCAACTGGCGATATAACCAGCATGGCGTACAACATGCAAGTAGTATTTGCCACCACCGTAGTAGGTTTGGTGATTTCCGCAGTAGGTATAGTAACCCAGCAAACCAAGCAACGCTGGTATGCTAAGGATGTGAACAACTTAGATTATGTATCTCGCATTATGAACGAACAAAAAAACAATCAGCAAGATGAGCAGAAAGAGGAGAATAAGTAAGTTTTCACGTGAAGAAGATACCGATCCGTTAAGCGTAGTTGTGAACTTGTTTGATGTAGCAATGGTATTTGCTGTAGCCTTGATGGTTGCAATGGTTATGCACATGAATATGACAGAAGTTTTCACACAAGAAGACTACACCATCGTAAAAAATCCCGGCAAAGACAATATGGAAATCATCACCAAAGAAGGTAACAAAATCAACAAATACACCCCCTCCGAAGACCAAAACAGCACCAGCTCCAAAGGTCGCAGAGTAGGCATTGCCTACGAATTAGAAAATGGAGAGATTATTTATATACCGGAGTGAGGGTGATTACACTTATTCTAACTTCTTTCTACTATAGATTTATCTAAAATTATTGTACATATTTGGTTATTATTATAGATTTATCTATATTTGCAAGCAAAAATAAAGACTATGTATAGTGAATTTTATGAGAAGTCAGGTAGTGAGATAATCAAGGAGCTTGGTAAAAAGTATAGTGATTACCGAAAACGAATGAAATATACACAAAAGGATGTTTCAGAGAAATCAGGTTTGAGTGTTTTTACGATTAGTTCTTTTGAAAACGGTTCATCTACAGGAATCACATTAGCTTCATTTATCAAGATGCTACGAGCAATTGATAGTTTAGAAGAAATAGAAAAACTATTACCTGAATTACCTCAAAGTCCACGTGCTTTATTCAAAAAACAAAATAAAAGTTAACTATGGAAACGAATGTG
>CAYVWK010000034.1:0-16405 GCA_964455235.1 uncultured Paludibacter sp. | reverse complement strand
AAAAGATAGAGGAACTAGAGCCCTTACGCTTCAAGGAGCCAGTAGAGAATTACACTTCTAATGCGCAAGAGGAGACAGAGGAGGATGCCCTTCAACTACGCTCAGGGAGCAGTGAAGATGGTGCTGAGGATACCCGACTGCGTTCAGGGAGCAGCAGCAAAGAGGAAGAAACAACTGATGAGAGTGCACCCAAGCAACCTTCCCCCCTCCCCAAGCAATCTACCCCGCTCCCCGAGCGAAGTCGAGGGGAAAAACAAAAGCCCATCACCAAAGAGGATGATATCGATGATATTATTGGGCAGATGAAGTTGTTTGAGTAACATGCTCCTGCCCAATCAAACTACTAAATCACACTTACTTAATTATCACTTTCGTAGTTTTATTGATATGCATTTGGCCTGTGACTTTGGTGATGTAAACACCTGGTTCGATGATGCCGTAGGCTTTTAATTTTATGGTGTTACCTCTATCGACAAAAGCTTGTTCTATCAACTTACCTGAAGCATTGTATAACTCTACTTTGCAATCTTCGTTTGAGTAATTGCTTACATTCACCAATCTATCAATGACTGTAACAACAATAGACATATCTGCATGATCACCTAAATCATCTGAAACAATTTTAAAGCGATTAGCAATAGCCTTGGTTGCCGTTGGTATAGAGTATTCTGCACCATCACTCAACGGATAGGTATTCCCAGTAAGTCTATCGTGCACATACAAATTACGGTACTCAATATCCTCTGAAACTAAGAAACTAATCTGATAATTCTCTTCAGGAATTTCATTTAAAGTGATAGTAGTTTCAAGTATCTCAGGAACTGAAGCCACTTGGTAGTTCTGATTGTCTTCTGCTGATACGTAAAGCTGTGTAATGCCATTTTCAAGCATCTTATAGCCATCCCAACCATTATCGAATCCTGTGGTTGAACCATCAACTTCAAACAGCCATACACGGTCGGCAGACTCACTACCTATCACATCCATTACAATGAAAGGATGTTCTTGATTACGCTGTTTCGCTCTCCAAGTAGGCGTATTAGCATCACTAATAATTTTCTCTAATACATCATATTTCAAGGTGATGTTTCCTGAAGCTTTGGCATTCAGCATAAAGCTGTGCATGGATGGAATGATTGCAGGCAAAGTACCAGCAGCACCTGCCAAATTGAATGGTACCGCCAAATATCTACCAGCTTCTACCCCTGACACATTCGAACCGTTTAACTTACGCCATTGGTCGCGCGTACCCGTATTAAAAAGATAGACTGTTTCTTCATCCAAAATATTAGCTGTATCCACAATTGCATCCTCAGCAATAGGAATAGCGGCTGTATAAGAGTTGGAAACTAAGTTCATACCCGCATAGTTAACACCAGCTGTTTTGGTAAGCGCTACCACCGTATCACCTACTTGTAAAACACCAGCAAACTGATAGATATGTGTAGGCGCAACAGTTGAGCTATTCGTCATTTCATAACCCTTAAACGCTTTCAGTTTCGTATCTGGAGCATAAGGAGCTGGTCGCCATTTGTTGCCATTATAAGGTTCTACATATTGATTTACCGTTTCTACTTTTGGTGTGAGATATGGGAAATCAGCTTCTTTAACTGGTATTCCGAAGTACTGCCATTGATTACGATAATAGCCACAATCATCACATTCATAAGCTTGATTATAGAACTCAACGGTAGCTTGTACGTTTTTATTTTTAGATGGATCATCGAATATTAATGTTCCTGTAGCTTTAATAGAATCAGCTTTGATGACGATAGTACCCGCTATTGCATTAGTATCAATCACTTCCCCCTCAATAATCAGTTGATTACCTGTGGTAATGACTAAATTCTTATCTGAAGCATTGATTAAATCACCTATCACCCTATCCGTATCAAGATGTAGGTCATCTACCGCTGCAGTACCCCAATTATCCACCGTAGCAAATTCGATGTCTTCACCAGGTAGAGGGACAAAGCTAGCTGTCCAGTTAGCATCTTCACCCCAATCATTTTCTTTGGTTGCGGTACCACCCATCCAGTAGTTACCTGCAAATTCCTCAACACTCACCGTAACGGTAGAAGTATTATTCGAGAAATCTTTATCATGCGTATCGCTTCGTACTGTAGCTGTATTTGATAATGATAATATACCTGAATACATAGGCATCACACATTGTATCTCTAATCTAACTGTATCCCCAACATTCAGGGAACCAATAGTCCACTCAGGAGCACTCCAAGTTCCAGTAGAAGGTGTAATACTGATAATATCTAATGCATCATCTAAAATATCAGTTACAATAACATCTTCGGCTGTCAATGGACCTAAGTTGGTAACCATAATACTATAAGTAAAGGGTTTTACCTCCTCTACTGGATTTATAGAAACTGTTTTTACTACTTTTAAATCTGTCCATGGCTCTGGTGAAACTGTACTTGTTCCATCATCATTTCCGGGTTTTGGATCAGGCAAATCACCGCTTACAGTCGCTGTATTGGTAAAGTCGCCCGTCTCTAATACTTTAAGCGTAATCTTTAATGTATCGGATGTATTTACTGGAAGAACACCTATATCCCATTCTCCAGTAGTAGGATTATACGTTCCATTTCCATCATCAGAAATATATTGATAACCAGATGGAGGCATATCCACAGCAACAACACCTGTATTATTACTTGGACCGTAGTTGGTAACAACAAGTGTAAATACAACATTGTCTCCTACGAATTGCTCATTATTATCAACCGTTTTTGTAATAGCCAAATCCGATGCACCTAAACCAAAGTTGTTGGAGCAAGATGCATTTTGACATCCTGTAAAAGAAGCATTGTAAGTGGATGGAGTCGTAGTCTCATTATATCCACTGAGCGCTGTGGCTAACTTTACAGTATAGTTTTTAGTTCCGCTGGTAGGAATAAAAGTTATTTGTACATTATCAAAAAGAACATACTCTGAAGTACTAAAACTACTATTGTTAGACTCAATAAAACGGATAGTTGTATTAGCACCCATATAGCTAGAAATATCAAACGATTCAGAACCAAGAGCTGCTGCTGTACCATTATATCTTTTTAATACCTGCCAACCGCTCGTTCCATTAGCTGAAACTTGAACTTCTACCCAATCATTACTCGAATGATTAAAACTTGATTTTCCATAAGAATAGCTTAAAACAGCAGAACTGGCTGCACTTAAATCAACCGAGCGACTAACTGAGATTTGAGAACTATTACCATTTCCAGAAACTCGCAGTTTTCCATCCGTAGTTACGTTTATATTTCCACCTGTTGCACCCCCTGTATCCGTCGTTTCAGTCCAATCTGTTTTCCAGTTTGCAGTACCATCATTATTTGAATAAGCTCTAATTTCAAATTCATCTCTAACGGTTTGTTCACAATCAATTTCAAACTGATAAGTACCCAACTCAGATGTTGTAGCAGTTTGTAACAAATTAGCTCCTTCGTACAATTCTACTTCAATGCCTGCTATGCCACTTTCACCAAGATTATAATTTCCATCTAAATTGATGTCTCCGAACACCAAGCCATTGATAACATTCTTTCCCGATACAAACAAACACTGCACATTAAGAGTTACAGTCGCATTATCACAAACATTAGGATCGTCTATGCTACAAACAGTATATTCAAACGAGTCAGACCCACTATAACCTGGATTAGGGGTATAAGTAACTGTTCCATCAGGATTAACTACTACTGCTCCTTTTGTCGGTTGTGTTTTTATTGTTACGGAACTTGGATTAGGATGTCCTATATCGTTAGATAATATATTTATTTTCGTTGGTGTATCGGTGATAATATTTTTGCTATCGTTTACTGCCTCTATATATGCTAATACGCCTATGTATTGATTCGGGGCGCAATTTCCTAATCCATTAAACACATAATAAGCTTTATTGAGTAATGCAGGAATATAATCCTCATTCAAATCACTTATGGTGGCAATAAAACTAGCAGGGAAGTAGATCAACTCCACATTATCTATATAGAAGTTATCACTGTTAGTATTATTTCCTGAAGTTTTAAATTCTAAGGTATTGGAACCCGTTTTATTAATATAATTAGTATCTACTGGAATCACTACGTTAGTATAAAAGAGATCGGTACCCGTCCCCTCATCATCAGTAATAGTGTATATTGTATTTCCATTTAAAGTTACAGATAAATACTTATTATTTTTAGAGCCTATGGCTCTTCTATAGGAGAACTTAACTGCAGCACCTGAAGCATTGCTGAAAAGTAAACTTCTACTCGCAGAGTGATTAGATCCGTTAATACGCAAAGATATATTATTGGAATTAGTTGGATTAGCATCTACTACCGACTGTACACGTGTATTATCACTTCTCGTCCAAGCAGCACTCCAGTCTTTAGTTCCTGTATTCAGATTATAAACTCCTGTTGTTGTACCAAAATCATCAGCTGCATAATCGGCACCTCTTGTTTGGAAGTTATAACGTCCAGAAGCATCTGTTATCGTTGAACCTTCAAACTGATCAGTAGCATCAATTATTCCATTATTATTCAAATCGTTATATAAATCAACCCTAACACCAGGGACTAAAGATTCATCTCCGTTGTATGTTCCATCGTCAGGTTTTAATTGTAAGAAAACACGTCCTTTTATCACATTAGCACCAGCATCCACAGCAATATCTTCGCAACGCATAATCTTGATTGTAACTAAAGCCACATCACAAGTATTAGGATATTCCTTAGCGCAGAGGCTATATTCAAAATAATCAACACCTGTCCAAATACTATCATTGGGTGTATATGTTATTGTTCCATCAGCATTCACTACAACTGTTCCGTGCTCTGGTTGCAACAGTCCATCTGTTGTCAAACTTTTGTCATTTAATGTACATAAAAAAGCACCATCATTACCCAACACATTAACCACTACTGGTTCTCCGGGTTCTGTTACTTCCATATCATCATTGGCTACAATCAAGTGATTCAAACAACCAGGTTGCATCACATAACCGACGTCCATAGCACCATTACCACTAGCTGGAGCTAAATTGGCATCTTGCCCCCACACAGGCGCAATAGGAGCTCCACATGTAAACACAGCTGCACCCGATTGATCGTTGGTTGCAGTATTTAATAGCCGAATTGATTGTAAAGCATTAATAGAATGCGCCTCATCATAAGGGAAACCACATGGTGATATATTAGGGCCAGTATCTGACATTTTACCATCCCATTTAACATATACGATGGTATTATCAGTAGAAGTTACCCAAATGGGGTTATAATTATATTGAGAAAAACCAGTATTTGCACCAGGAGCCCACGCTAAACCAGCGTAATTAGTCAATTGCTCCACTGGTATCATAGGGTAAGCCCAGTCATAAGCTGTTCCATTGTTATCAGCATCCACTACAACCATAGCGGTAAAGGGTTCGTTATTCGTACTCTTGAATCGGTAAGCAGACTGTATAGATAGTGAATGAGCAGCATAGCCTACATCTCCTAAAGTTTTATTTGGAGCTTTTATGATAAATGAACCACTGGACCCCGAACCTGTTTCCCACTCTACTTCTATTGGGGCTGTGCTATTATTCGTAAAATAAGCGACCACGGGAGCATCCGAGTTAGTTGTATGTACAGGCGTAATATATTCATTAGAATTAAACTTACTAGGCAGCACATAAATATTCCGTGTACCATAATTAGCTATATCACCAAATAACACATCCACTCCAACTGGTTCACTGGCTGTTATGACTGTGCTCGATTTAACATCGTCTGGTTTGTTTACATCATTAGCAACGACTCCAATACCGTTGGTACCTGTACCTCCGACTCCATCGTAAAACCATACTTCACCTTCATGAAGCAGCTTTGTTTTTACATTTCCACCATCGCCATCTATATCAATTGTAACTACCGTACTGTCAGTCGCCGCCCTAATAAATAGAGATACATATCTAAAAGCAGTAATCCCTGAGGGCTGATTTACATCTTCTCCGAAACCCACTCTAAAAATCTTTCCAAAACGAGATACGTCCAATACGTCCGTTTTCACATTTTGAACATCAAAACGACCAACATCACCAGTTACCTTGGTAATAAAAATATTATTAGAAGAAAACAGCTTATCTTTCCCATCGTATTGAATACTAGATTGTACACGATCGTTATAAGCAAATTCTGTATCGATAATAATAGAGGCTCCAGCTGGAATGATATCACTAGGATAACCTGGTGCGGAACCGTTATTTGGATTTCCGTCTCCCCAGATCTGGGTTGTAGCTTGAGTTGGGACAGTAATATCATCCTCATACCCATCTTCCCAATGGTCATAAACAATAGTAGTATTTGGATAAGGGACTTTAAGACTTATAATATTCCTGACTGTTGTTCCGCCCGAACTTTGCGTTCCAGCAGCAAAAAAAGCTTTTCTTAGTTGTTCTTTATTTTCAGGGAAGGGTAAATAAAAGGTTTTATTACGAGTAGCTTCTAAACAAGGACTGGTAAAATCCTCTTGAATTTCCACATATACTATCGCATCATCGCATAATGATCCATCTGTATTACATAGATTATATTTAAACTGATCTGATCCTGTAAAGTTCCCATTAGGTAGATAAACCATTTCACCATCGTCTCTAAGTTGCACAATTCCATTGGATGGTTGAGTGATTATCGTTACTTTATCTGGGTCAAAATCACCTTTATCGTTATGCAATACAAATATTTGGATTGGCTGTCCTTGTGCTCCGTAAGCATAATCATCATTGGCAATCACAGGACACTCATTCAAACCTCCCGCTTGAGGGGTAATAGAAAAGCCTGCTGTATTGTTGGTTTCGTCTATATCAAATTCATTTCCGCTAATAACAGCAGATCCAGAATAGTGAGTCTCACCACATACAATGGTTGCAACAATTGTATTTGTTGCAGTAGCAGATGCTGGTAAGTTTCCAATATTCCAAAGACCAGAGGAAGGGATACATGAACCGAGAGTTGCAAAATGTGATATATAACCAAATCCTTCAGGTAGCATGAAGTTTACTTTTACATCTGTTGCATCGGTAGTCTCACTGATATTAGAAACTGAAATCGTGATTGTCACATTATCTGCAAAATAATGAGGAGCTGGCGATGCACTCATCTCAATTTTTAAGTCAACATTGACAGGATTAGGATTAATAGCGAACATTAATCCGGTAGCTTGAGCAGCTCCTGTCCAATTGGATTGACGTGTACCGGTTGCACCGGCAGTTGCAATAGTTTGCGTAGCTCCAAACAATGCAGGGGCATTGTCACTACTATCCTCCTCACCTGTTCCATTTGAGAACCATTGGTGAGTCATATTCACAGGCACACTCGCTCCAGATATAGATCTGCGGATAGCCGTTGCATTTACTAACAATGAATTATTATTAGTAGTAGTTAAGGAAGGGATAGTCAACGAATTAACCGAGGCTGAACCTGAATTAGCTCCACTAATTGCAGCTATGGGATAATCTGGACAGTGTCCTGTAACCCTTACAGCCATTGCCTTCCATAGAGGCGTTTGGGCAAAACTAGTTGCAATGCTTTCATAAATTACTGGCTCTGTTGCATCCGCAATCTTATAAAAAGCTACGATTTCAGGCCTTGATTCACTGGCTGTACCATGCTCTGTATGGATACGCGTAAAGCCAGTAGGTGTAGAGAACCCACTAGTAGAAGCATCTGTAGTCGTTTTAGTTTGGGTGAAAATCAATATTATTAAATCACCAGCAACTACATCATCTGGTCGAGCAATAGAAACCTGTGAGTCAATGCCAGCACTTACTTTCTGTCCATCGGTATGCCATATAGGAGCAGGAATATTCTGAGCATGAACAGTAGTAGTCGCCATCAATAAAACAAAAAGTAAAATGGATGTTATGGCATATAATATAGTATTGAATCTCTTCATATCTTAAATCTCAATATCATAAACGTACAGTGTATTTCTGACAATCTTATCAGGAAGTGGTAATTTATACGTATCATCACCAAACTGCGGCGGAGGTAATAAACCGCCTGGAGTGTAGGGTAGACTGATTTCTACCGTTGCTCCTGCATTGTCTCTTTCGTTCAAATAAGTTGTCAGCGTCATGGAAACTACATTTCCAGAACCATCTGTAATATATGTTGTAATGGAACTATCTTCCCAATTTACCCAAGCAGAAGATATTAAATTATCGGCTTTGATTGTGGGTTTTAATACATAAGTAGCTTTATCAAAATTGGTAAGTTTGTATTTATATTGTGACACAGTAGTTGCACCTTCTACTCGAGTAATAGGCGCTTGATGTTCAGGTTTTAATGTAATATTCAATTGAAGTTTGGCTACTGCTCTTTTTAAAACAATATTATTTAATTGATAACTTGTATTGAAATTATGAGTTTTATTTCCACTCATAATCAGTGGTGTAGCAATGTTTTCTGACCAAGGATTAGCCGTATTTACTAAAATAGCTTCTAAATTAGCAATCGTACTTACCGCATTTAAATCAGCAATAATAGCATCACAATTCGCAACTAGATAAACATGTCTGTTGCCTACTTCCGCTTGCGTATATTCTAATGCGATTTTATTATCTATTGCGCTCCAGGTGCCATTTGTAAAGCTCGCAGCATCAATATAAAACTTAATCAATGACTGCGTTCCTGTGGTTGGAAAAAGAAATAAATACAAGTCATCTATTTGCCTCTCAGCAGCAGTTCCAGCATTTGGTACACCAGAAGAGTTTTTCTGATAATGGTCTATGCCAAAGGATAATTCGACTTGCTCATTGGTGGGCTCGCCTTGCTTACCTTCTGTACATGCCGTCAACAGAACGCTGAGAATTAGGATGATATATACTAGTTGTTTCTTCATTAATTTATATTGTAGTTGAGATAGTGTGAATAGACAGACTATTTACTAAACTCTTTCACTGTTTCGCCGTTGTAAATCACTCGCAGATAAATACCATCACCCGTTTCTGGTTCAGGGGTGATACTGTACTCTTCAACTGCAGTCACGTCTAAGTCATCAAATATAATCTCGCTTGCACCTCCCGTAAATGTAAAGGGAGCAACGGTTTGAAGTTTGACTGAATGTGGGGCACAAGCATCAATTGTGTTACTTATCACCACATTTCCTTCATCATCAACAAGCACATTATATCCATAGCCCATATAGGTATAGGTTTTAATTTCATTCCATCCTTCTACCTCGTATAGCACTTCTATAGCTTGCAGCTTCTCAATTTCGTAATAATACCTACGATTTCTGAAGATGCTATAGTCTGGTTTATCAAGCAATTCTCCTTTAGCAAACTTTAAATAGTTTGTCGAAGAAATAGGTGCATCATGAGAAATGATAGGAATTTCATGCTCGATACCTTGTGTTGTTTTTATTACAAAGTAGTTGATAGGGCGGTTGTTGCCTACACCCAACCAAGATGGACTTGACAGAATTACTTCTGGCATATAATAGGTATATATATTACCCGTATGCTGCTTCATAGGAGCATCCGCGTAAAACACGGGAGAGCCTTGAGCTGGCAGGGTATTCATACTGTATTGACGATAAGCGTTACGATAGCTTATACTTTCAACAGCCATATTGGCTGCATCACCAACTAATTTCACCTCTAATTTAGCTACTGTACGTATCAATTTTACTTTATCTTCTTCAACGGATAAATCGTTGATAGGCTTGAAACGCGCAGGATCAAATTGAGACCCACCTAATTCAATTTCTTGATTTTTATACACGCGAGCCATAGGAAAACCTTTGGGTTCAGTAGCTTGTAGATATAAGTCTTCATTCAAATTCCTCAGAGAATTCATATATAATTCCATCCCTGCGGATGTGGTGATTGATTTGAGTTCAGCCATCGGAACATTAGCGACAAAATAGAAATCGCGTAGTCCTGCAACCATTCTAACTGTAAACGTAGTATTTTTCTCCGTGAAGGGAATGTTTTCATCAAAATAGGAGCTTACTAAATCACCACTATTTGAATCAAAAACCAACATCGCCAAATCATGCACTCTATCTTCAAAGTCATCACCATCATCATTAATGGATTCCACTCCTGATTGATGTGCACGATATATATTCAGATATACCAAAGATGCTGCATCACTATTATTGTTGTTGATGGGGTCGTCTTCATATTGATCGAAGATCAACCATCCACAACTTGATAGCGACAAAATAACAGTCAGTAGTATAATATGAATTAAATTCGATTTCATCTTCATGTTAAAAACCAAAATCAGTGCTGTAGCTATGTACAATCCAGTTGTTTACATAAATAACACAAGTAAAGCTGGTCTCTACACAAGTAGCACAATAATCTTTCACTACAAATTTTACCGTAAAATCATTCTCACATGCTAAGTTTACACCTCCATCTACTGTGTTTAGTAGAATACTTGCTATTAAATCTCCATTAAACAGTGCTTTATTTTCAGCAGGGTATGTAATATTCAACTTATTTGAATATCCTGTTAAGAGATCTAATAGGGCAAAATCCCAAGTCACACTATTGGCAGTTAGTTGCGTATTTAATATAGGATACACCAAAGGTGTGGTTCCTAATGGCATGGTTCCGTCAATTTTTAAAACGGAGTTGGCAGATGATATTTCAATAGCTAAATCTTGAGGTATTACATCTTTTACAGCACCATCAAATTCAACTATAACTTTCACACGATTGGTGAGTTCACGAAGATTCACGTCTACATATTTATATACAGATCCGTATTCTTTTGGACTCTCTATGAAGATAGAATATTCGCTTTCGCCTTGCCACAAGTTGGTAGCAGATAAATTTTTAGCCACATTGGCTGTAGATTTAAGTGAAAGCATCACATCTTTTTTAGTTGTCGTTCCAATTGTAAAGTTGTTTACATCAAAATTATCATCTATTCCTGCCCATGCAAGAATGGTATAGTAGCCTTGTTTTAGAGGTACTAAAATCTCAAAATCACGATTAAGATTCACATCATTCTCCGTCACCGTTGCTGCTAATTTTTGATTATTGTCAAACGCAAAAACGGTGATGGAGGATGTGTTTCCTATGAATGAAGAATCTACATCACAATCTGTTTTTGAATAAAAACTCACATAAACTCCCTGTGGACAATCTTCCAAATTATCATAGATGATGTCACAGCCTGAGAAGAAACTTCCCAAAGTCAATAGAGTTATTAATACGATCTTGTTACGTAAATTCATTATTTCAATTCTTAGTTATTATATAAGAAAGTTTTTTAGAAACCTAAATCGATGCTGTAAGAGTGAACATACCAAGGCAATACATTAATATCTACACTCATCCAAGTATCATCTTTCAATGGATCTTCTGGATCTACTGGAGGATCGATAGTAGGAATACTAGGATCTACTGGAGGTAGTGGATCTGGATTCAGTGGAGTTTTAGGACCTGTTGGATCTGCTGGATCTACTGGAGGACCTTTAGGATTATCTGGATCTTCTGGGAATAATGGGTTCCAGTTAGTACCAATAGTTTTGAAACCAGTAATATGGATATGATAAATATGGTTTCTCAATACTGGTGAGTTGATAAAGTTAGGAACTTGATCAGGGTTAACCCATGCATAATATAATACTTTAGCATCTTTGTAACGAGAGATTTTTTGACCAACTTCTCCTCCTTTTGTAGGATCTTGAGTATTATCTTCGTCAACATAGAATTGACCGTTTTCACCTAAGTAGAAGTCTGAACCAGGCACATAAACACCACCATCAGCAAATGTTGTTGGAGTAAATGTAGCTCTTACCAATACATAAGCGGTATTACCTTTTTTGTATTGTGAAGCAGCTGGAGTTGCACCATATTGGTGAGTATTTGGCAAAATAAATTTACCTGATAATTGCGCATCTAATTCTGTTGTAACCTCACCAAGAGCACCAGAGTAAGCAGCCAGTTCAGGAACAGTTGTACTTTGATATAGGTCTGAATAATCATAGTTATCACCAGCACCAGCCCAATATGCAGCATCTGTTGCAGGAACAAAACCAAAGCTTGGAGTAGCGTAAGTAGCTTTTTGCTGTAGGTACAATTTATTTTCACCTTGTGCAATAGCATAAGTTATATTGCTAATATCACCCACTTTTACATTTAAAGAGTTTCTCACTTCATAAGTAAGAGCGTTTGTTGTTATCATTACACGACCAACTGCTCTTTGTACGTTTACAGTTACTTTGTTGTTAAGACCTGCCAAAGCATCGTCTTCCTTAATATTTGGAAGAAGATTTTCTGTAACAGCAACAACACTGGTCATAACAATTGCTTCGTTAGCAACACCGTTTTTAACCGCTAATTTCTCTGCAGAAGAAGAAACTACAGCAGCTGGAGCTTCTCCGGCTGCTGGAGCTGAGTTAGCTAGTTCTAATGCTACTTCAGCAAATTTATTTTCAAAATCGCCAGCTGTTAAGGTAGCCAAGTGTCCTATAACTTCAGCAGTTCCATTGATTAAAACATAGAATTTTTTACTTCCAGCTGTAGTTCTAATTGCTTTCTGTGGAGTAAGTTTAATACCATTTCCATCAGGTGCTGCTAGATAATCATCAGCTCCACCATTATTCACATCGAATTGATGAAGAGCGATTTCTGCTCCATTCAAAATGTAAATAGCGATATTGTTAATTTTGTCCTTACCTGCCCACTCGCCTAAATAGTTGTAGTCATTTGGCAAAGCGTTTTGAGGTGCATTTGCACGCGAACCTGACATTTTTAGAGAAACGCTTACATAAGTAGCTGCGCCCTTTTCTTTCCCTGTATCAGGGTCTTTCTCTTTGTCACAAGATGTGAAGCCTAAACTTAGCGCTAAGGCAACAAATCCTAATAAAAATAGATTTTTTGTTTTCATACTGTGAAATTTAAAATAATTGATTTGTGATAATTAAATTGTTTATTTATTTCTCTTTTGTTTATAGCATGCGACTTTTCAGCCACATAGTTTGTTTAATATTTATTCCTTTTTACTTACTCTTTGAAGTTCTTTCAAGTTATGAGCTGCTGTTGCATCTCCTATCGCAGCTGCTTTTCTAAAGTAATCTTCTGCAGCCTCCATATCCTCTTTTTGAATCATCAAATAACCTATATTATTCCAAGCTTGAGGATTATCTGCTACCTTTTGAAGTAAATCAGTTGCATACTCAAAATAACCTGCTTCTATCCCTGATGCGGCTGAATTGATGACAGCCACTGGTTCGTTAGGGAATGTGCGTTCCGCTAATTTCATAGTTTCGCTAAACTCTTTACTATCTTTAGGATAGCTATGTGCCACTAAATACATTTCGTTCAAACTTAAAAGTTTAGGATTTACTTTAATCATTTCACGAGCTTCCATCACATCAAAACCTCTTACTATATATGCAATGGAATATTCGGTACGGCGAAGTGGTGGATAATATTCAGTAAGTAGGGTTTTATAGGTTGCACCTCCTGATAATCTTTTCAGATAGGCATCACGAGCATCTGGATTAGGTATTCTATCTATAATATCTAATATCGCATCTTTGTCTTTTAAGTCTGATGCTTTTACTGCTTGAGTTAAACCTTCCCAGTCTTCACCATGACTATCAACTGTAAATTGTTCTCTAGTCAATTCAAATTTCTCTAATAGATAATCCACAAAAGCTGCTGCTCTATTACGTGCTAACATATGGTTATGCGATACACTTGCCTCTGGAGATGCATATCCTGCAATATTAAATTCGGTAATTTTCAGATATTCTTTATCTTGAATTTCACCCACAATTGCATCTACTTCTGCTAATTTTGCTGCATTATCTTGGTAATTACGCAATAAATCAAATTTATTTACAATGAAGTTGAAGGTTGCAGTATGTCTATCACTCCTGGTTTTTACTGGTTCTACATCCGGTTCGATGTAAGTCAAATGGTATTCAGCAGGTTTGATAACTTCTGGCTCAACAGGTGCAGGAGCTTCTTCTTGAACAGGAGCTTCTCCCTCTACCATAATATTCTGTGCAATCAACTGATCATCTTCTCTATCAAGACAGCCCGCACAACCCGATGTTTTCTTTTCTATACATAAAGAGGCATCATCCATCCAAGTTTCATAAGGTAGTTTAGTTGAATAAGCAACTGTTTGTGCTTTACGATTTTTACGCACTTCAAGAGTCTGATCTACAACATCAAAAGGTAGTGTTTGTCCAAACTTCAATTTGCGCTGAATAGATTTCATTTTAGATTTTCCTGCAACCACTACAGATGGAAGTTTCACTTTATCTGCACGATACTGATTGGAAGTAATCATAGGAGTAACTACTAATACTCTTTTCTTATGCAAATTCAAACTGTCTAAAACCAAGTCCATTGAGACATACACCTCATCATCAACCTTAAGAATCTTCTCATTAGAGATTTTTATATCAGAAATGAATTGTGCACTCACTGGGTTTACACAAATTAAACTGATTACAATTATACATATATAGGCTATTTTTCGTTTCATTGCTGTATTATTTTATAAAATAAAGGAAAGAAAGTTCCAGTTTGGTCAAACCCCAATAGTTATAAATCCCTTCTGCTTGCTTCGTACCGCAAGTAGCACATTGAAACTGATCGTAGTGAATTCGAACATAACCTGCTCCAGCACTCAATTCAACATTCCAGCGTGGACTAATCAACCACTGGTATCCAGCACCCAAACCTCCTCCGTAAAAATACCCTTGATAGCGGTTATCCTTCAGTAAAGCCAAGCGACCTACTGGTATGTCCTGGCATACATTAAATTGCCCTCCGTGTAAGTGCGCACCCAAAAACAAACCATCGAAACGCTCGCAGAACCACCAGCGATATTCTGGCTGTAGTAACCAATGCTTAATTTTTGAATTATCAGAAAATGAAAAAACATTTAAGCCTCCTATCATTTCTAATGTGGATTTGGGAGTCAATCCCACCTCAACACCAATGTTAGGTGTAGTGGTAGCCCAATATGCTAAATTGGATTTAAGAGCTACTTGTTGTGCCAAACCAGCGGTAGTGATACCTATTAATATTACTAACAACAAAAGCAGTTTTTTTATACGGAAATTTGTTCTCATTTTTAACAAATTGAATTAAAATCAAATAAACGGGCTGCAAAAGTACAATATTTGAAATTTTTCTCATTCTTTTTGCATACAACAATCCTACTACTAGTTAACTTATTTTCATAAAAACAAGCTCAAAAAATATCACTTTAACATTCTATAACTCTAAAAGGAGATAAAAGAGATATTTATCAGATTTTTCACTCGCTACGCTCGTTCAGGCTGATTCTGGTCTTATTAGGGATAAAATAGCAGTATTTGGTGGTAATATCGGGATGAAATTTACTATATTATAGCGAGTGGAGGTATTGATAAAAATCAACATCACCAGATAAATCTAACTTTTTGCGTAATCGGCTCCGCTTCGTCTGTACAGATCGTATCTCAACAAAGGTAATATTTGCTATTTCTTTAGTATCAAAACCGAGATATTTCATAGCACAAAAAGTTAAATCTGATTTATTTAAATTGGAATGCTTAAGAAGTAAAGCATTTATAAAGTCGGAATATACTTCTGTGAATCGAGGTAAAAAGCTAGAGTCATTTGCTTTAGCTAACTGCAAAACCTCATCAAATGCATTATTAGCTTTTTTGGTTAAATCGTTAACGTATAGCTCTTTTTTCCTAATCTGTCGTCTATAAAAGATGTAGTTTAACATTAGAAAAACGATAGCTAGCAAAATGACAATTACACCTATTGTCACATAAGTATCGAATTTCGATTTAAACAAGCCGTCTCGTTCTGCTGTGATGGCATTAACGGTCGTCTCCACAACATTAATCTTTTCTTTGGATAATTCATTTTCAATTTGAATATGCTTATTTCTATACATTTCAGCAGAATCACGCATGTCTGTATTTTCATATACTGATGCTAGTTTACCATAAATCAAAGCATAGTCACCCTTTATACTCCTAGTTTCAATTTCAGCTAAGGCTTTATAATAATAAGTTAAAGCAGAATCAACTCTCTGTTCGTCAAACGCCAAATTACCTAAATAAATATACGAATTAGAAAAATAAGGATAATCGTATTGGATACCTATTTGGACAGCTTGCATAAAATAAAATCTAGCTGAATCTGCATCATTTTTATTATAATAGTAATCACCTATTTTATTATATGCATTGATTTTATAGTAATAAATGGTCGATTCATCAACTTCTTCTACAATCTTCTGATAGTTCTTTAAGGTTTGAAGTTCATTCAAGGTATCGCCTATCTCAGCATAAGCAGTCACCAAATTTTCATAGATCATACAAGATGTATGAGCTCGGTATGACTGATTTGCATTTTTAGGAATAGAGGCTA
>CAYVWK010000033.1:0-16479 GCA_964455235.1 uncultured Paludibacter sp. | reverse complement strand
AGTTTAGGTTGTCTGCATTTTTATCTTTCATCCTGAAAATTATCACCATGAAACACGCAATTGGAATTGACTTAGGTGGCACCTTCATTAAATTTGGAGTGATAGACGAGTTAGGTACGATTGTACATGAGGATATACTTCCTACCTCAGCTGATACAAGCGCAGAGGATGTTATTCTCAACTTAATTAAGGCTGTAGAACTTTCGAAATCTTACGCTAAGGAGTCTCAAATAGAGATAGGTGGTGTTGGCATAGGCACTCCCGGCATAGTGGATAAAACCAACCGCATAGTGGTGGGAGCAGCTGAAAACATTGTTGGCTGGGAGAACGTTTTCTTAGCTGATAGGATAGAAAAGGCTACTGGCCTCAAGACTTCCCTAAATAACGATGCGAATATGATGGGATTGGGCGAGCAAAAGTTTGGTGCTGCTCAAGGCTTTACCGATGTCCTATTCATTACTGTAGGCACAGGTATCGGGGGCGCTATCATCATCAATGGAAAATTATTTGGTGGATATGATAATCGCGGTACTGAAATGGGACATATTCCCTTGATAGCAGATGGCATTCCTTGTGCGTGTGGCAGCGTAGGTTGCTTGGAGGCTTATGCTTCAACCAGTGCGCTTGTCAAACAATTTGAAGAGAAAGCAGCAGCAAAAGGCATTCAGTCTAAAAAAGAAATAGATGGCAAATTCATCGTCAACTTATACCACCAACTCGACCCTTTAGCTGTGGAGTGTATGGATAATCATTTTAATTATTTAGGACGTGGAATTGCTGGTTTGGTCAATATTTTCAGTCCGCAAAAAGTCGTGATAGGCGGAGGAATTTCGGAATCTGGCGATTTTTATATCGAACAAATAGATGCCTATTTCCGAAAATACGTAATGCAGGATTGTGCTGTTAATACATCTTTAGTCAGCGCCCAACTTGGCAATAAAGCAGGTATGCTAGGAGCAGCTCAAATGGTTTTTGAAAGTCTAAAATAATCAATTATAAACATGATGAAGAAAAGTAAAATTATATTAGCTGTGTTTGCTCTTATCTTTTGTACAGGGATGGCAAACGCACAAAATTTCTCCAAATTTGATGTAGTAGATAATCAAGGCGTGAAAGGTCTGAATGGTTTAGCGCATCGTACCGGTGCACGCATCATTGATATTTTAGTGCCCGAAAACTTCAATACTTCGCAGGTAACTGTTGATTATGTTTTGGATGGAAGTGGCGTTTTATCGGGCAATATGCCTGTTGATTTTTCATCACCACAGATAGTCAAAACTAAAAAAGACGCTTCAGCAGCAGATACAGAATGGACTGTTACGCTAAAAAAAGTAAAGCCAGATGAATTGCCTTTGTTTTTAGATTTCTCTCAAACTAATTTGAATACAGCAGATTGGAATGAGACTACCAAAGGCTGGGCATGGGCAGCAATCGATCCCGCTCAGACTAAAGTAATTCGTTTTGGTAATCTAACAGCTACTTTTATAGTTGCCTTTTCTGAAGCAGCTGAAACCATTAGCTATTCTTTAAATGGTATAGGGAATGATTTTGGTGATGGGCTGTTTCACGTATATGCTTCTGCTGATGGCGAAAACTGGGAAACCCTGCGCACCTTCGACCAAGCAAATCCCCTGCAAACAACCGCAACTTCCTATACGGACAATCTATCCGATGTCATTCGCTATGTGAAATGGGTATATACCAAACGGGTGGTGAATGTGAACCTCAACAATATTGCGGTGATGCCTAAGGAAATTGAATATCCTATTGAGCCTGAAAATCCGTTCAAACCCGACTTCAATCCGCCACGCGAAATACCAGGGATGCAATTGGTGTGGAATGATGAGTTTAACTTGAATGGTAAACCCAACCCTGCAAATTGGTCGTACGAAAATGGCTTTGTGCGCAACGAAGAACTGCAATGGTATCAATCGGATAATGTGAGGTGTAAAGACGGAGTATTACTTATTGAAGCTCGAAGAGAGCAAGTGCAAAATCCGAATTACCGAGAAGGAAGCACCGATTGGAAGCAAAACCGCCCTTATGCAGAATACACCTCTGGAAGCATTTCTACACAGCGTTTGCAAGACTTCAAATACGGAACGTACGAGATTCGTGCACGCATAGACACAACCTTAGGTTCATGGCCTGCTATATGGGGAAAAGGCATTGCTGGCAGTTGGCCTTTCTGCGGTGAAATAGACATCATGGAGTTTTACCGTAGAAGCAAAGACCCTAAACAGCCCGTTATCTTGGCTAATTTAGCGTGGGGACATGCTACAAACTCAAACGGGACATGGAATACAGGTCGTATTCCCTTGGCTGATATTATGGGAACTGATGAAGAATGGGTGGAGAAATTTCATGTATGGAGGATGGATTGGACGCAAGATTCTATCAAACTTTATCTTGATGATAGATTGCTCAACGAACAAGCATTAGCTAAAGCTATCAATCCAAGTGGCTCAAATCCTTTAGAACCATTTCAGCAGAACTTCTACTTGATGCTGAACTTAGCCGTAGGCTCGAATGGTGGTGACCCGAGCAACTCACCCTTCCCTCTTCAATATGAGGTAGATTACATTCGCGTATATCAAGAAGACCCATCAGGTATCAAAAATACTTTACAAGATGGAGCGATTCGCATATATCCTAATCCTGTGGTTGAAACACTGTATTTAGATACGCAAGAGCCTATCAAACATATCAAACTGATAGACTTAACAGGTAAATTGATATTCAATCAAGCTTATTTAGGGGATGCAATCCATCTACAAAATGTACAAGCTGGCATCTATTATCTACAAATAGAACTAATGGACGGTCAGCAATATATTCAAAAAATCATCAAACTATAAACCCCCAATTATTAATTGGCACATTGGCATATTGGCACATTAACACATTATTTATATATGAAACGCATACTCATTTTTGCAGGAATTTTATCAATCTTAGTTAGTAACATCAATTTACACGCACAAGCAAAAGCTGATGTTATCTGGAAAGAAGTTGATGGCGTAAACATGCCTATTCCCCCTGCCAACGTACATCCTCGTTTATATTTACGAAGTGAACATGTAGCAGAACTTCCTCAACGGAAGCAAGACCCTATCCTGAAAAAGGTATGGAATCAATTAGAGAATTTAAAAACAGATGTAGTTGTAAGTCCAGAGGACAGAACATGGCGTTATTATTTTAATGCGCAAGGTTTATTAACACGTGCTGAACTTACCGCTATGGATTATCTGATTAGCAAAAATCCGCAGACTGGTCGGAAAGCCATCGAAATGATAATCGACACCTTAGAAACAGCGATCTATCCCGATATCAGCGATATTTCGAGAGCGATTGGTCGATTAATGATTTCAGGTTCTATGGTATATGACTGGTGTTACGACCAACTGACATCCGCAGAAAAAGCCCGCTTTGTGAATGCTTTTGTGCGCCTAGCCAAAATGCTTGAATGCGGTTATCCTCCTACCAAAGACAATTCGATAGTTGGACATGCTTCTGAATGGATGATTATGCGTGATTTAATTTCTACAGGTATCGCTATTTATGATGAATTTCCAGAAATGTATCATTTAGCAGCGGGTCGATATTTTAGAGAGCATTTGCCTGCGCGAAACTGGTTTTATCCTGGAAAGGCCTATCATCAGGGCATGGATTATCTGAATGTCCGCTTTACAAACGATTTGTTTGCACTATGGATTTTCGATCGTATGGGAGCAGGAAATGTATATAATCCTGCACAGCAATATATTTTATATGATGTGATTTATAAGCGTCGCCCCGACGGACAAATGATGCCAAGTGGTGATGTGAATTATACGCGTAACAGACCAAAGACTTATGCGCTTCCGATGTTTTTGGCAAGTAGTTATTATAAAGATGCCTATCTAAATCATGAATTTTTGATGCGTACCAATATTGATAATCATAGTAAGATATTCGAGTTTTTATGGCGTGATACGCAAATAGCATCTAAAAAGCCTGATGATTTACCCCTTACTCGTTATGCAGGTTCTCCTTTCGGTTGGATGGTAGCTCGTACAGGTTGGGGCGATGAAAGTGTAATCGCTGAAATGAAAATTAATGAGTATAACTTTTTGAATCACCAGCACCACGATGCAGGAGCTTTTCAGCTATATTATAAAGGTCCGCTTGCCATAGATGCCGGTACTTACCAAGGTTCATCGGGTGGGTATAACAGTCCACACAACAAACACTTTTTCAAGCGCACCATAGCTCATAATAGCTTATTAATTTATGATCCGGAAGAACAATTCCCAGCTTATGGTTATGGCGGTGCCGACAAATCGCAATTCGTAGCCAATGATGGCGGTCAGCGACTACCTGGCGGCAACTGGCGACCAGCCAAGCATCTTGACGAGCTATTAGCTGGCGATTACAAAACAGGAACTATCTTAGCAAACGCCTTTGGTCCCGATAAGCACACGCCTGAATTTACCTATTTGAAAGGCGATATTACAGAGGCTTATTCTTCCAAAGTATCTGAAGTGAAACGGTCTTTCGTTTTCCTTAACCTACAAAATAAAGCCATACCTGGTGCTTTAATCGTGTTTGATAAAGTAGTTTCAAGCAATCCAGATTTCAAAAAATATTGGCTATTACATAGTATAGAAGAGCCTCAAATCAAAGGCAATAAATTCACCGTAAAACGTACTATGGATGGAGATGCAGGTATGTTGGAGAACACCGTGTTACTGCCTGAGCTATGCAATGCAGAGATAGAAAAAGTGGGTGGTCCAGGTAAAGAGTTTTGGGTATTTGGCACCAATTATCCCAATGAACCCAGAGGAAATCAAGATGAAGCCAATGAGCGTGGAGCATGGCGTATAGAAATATCTCCAAAAAAATCGTCACAAGAAGATTATTATTTGAATGTGATGCAAGTCGCAGGCAATAGACAGAAGAAATTCAATCAAGTCGAAAAGATTGAATCACCTCAGATTGTAGGTGTGCAGTTAGCCGACAGAATTGTGACTTTCAGCAGAAATGCAGCCTTATTAGAAAGTAATTTCAGCTTTAAAGTAAATGGAAACGAGAGTTATAAAGTTATTGTAACCGACTTATCACCAGGAACATGGCAAGTTAAAAAAGATGGTACAATTTACATTAAAAAACTGACTGTTTCTTCCGAAGAAAACCTATTCTATTTTGAAGGAAAAGCAGGTGAATATAGCTTTTCTATTCAAAAGTAATAGTATAAATGGGGTATGCCAAAACGACAAACTGTTGATGGAATATGAAAACTAAGGCGTTTTATACAATACTAATATCATTTTCAACAAAACTGAAATTTCATTTTTAGCAAACCCCATACTTTTGTAAAGTCAAATAAAATGTTTCACAATTAAAATTTAATGAACATGAAAAAAATTACTTTTTTATTTATGATGAGCGTGATGGTCTTGTTTGCACAAGCCCAACGTATAACTAATCTAACCATTGATGGTCACACTGCACTTACTCCTTTCGGTGCTTTTAATCCTACAAACAACAATGCAGATAAACCAGGTGACGGTCAGATTGTATATGCTAATGATGTGGATTTAAGCAATGTAAATGTAAATCTAACCGTAGGAAAAGATGTAACCATAGACGAACCTAATCCACTTCCAACGGATTGGAGCTCTACAGTAACGGGCATTAAAGTGTCGAATGCATCCAATTGGGCAACCTATGATATCACCATCAAAAAAATCAATCCTACTCCGCTGCCTTTTGAAATACTAACAGGCGCAGGCAATTTTAACAGCGACTCTTGGACACCCGCAACTGTAGGTTGGGCGGGTGCTGCTATTGATAAAGGTCAAAACAATATCCGCTTTGGATCTGCAAATCGTTCGTTTGTTGTAGCTTTCAACAATACTCCTGACAGCTTGTATTATACAATTAAATATTTAGCTACTCCCTATCCAGCTGATGGATCTGTCATTTTTGATGTAGATGAATCCAGCGATGGCTTAACATGGACTTCTGTACATCAGTATAATGCAGAAAATGTAATGCCTTTAGCTTCTCCAGCTGTAAAAGTTGACTTCAAACTTCTCAGGGATACTCGTTTTGTACGTTGGGTATTCACAAAAAGAGGTAGCACAAATGTGGCTTTGGATTATGTATTAGTGACAAAAGACATAGGTGTTTCAGTTAATGCAATTCATAAAAATACAAAAATTACTTACCACAATGGTGTGTTGAATTTCAATGATATAGATGGTATTGCACAAGTTGAAATTTATGATATCACAGGAACAAAACGTTTCCAAACGCAATCTATTAGCAAATCCATGGATGTATCTTCCTTGCAATCAGGTGTATTTGTAGGTAAAATTACCTATGCTGATGATGTAGTGCGCACAGTAAAATTCGTGAAATAATTCATTCATCAATATAACAACTAAAAAAATACGAACATGAAAAAGATTACTTTATTTTTGATGATTGCGTTTGTTGCAGTATCTGTATCGGCACAACGCATCAGCAATTTGACTATCGAAGGTCATACCGCTCTTACACCTTTTGGTGCTTTCAATCCTACAAACAATAATGCTAGTAAGCCAGGTGATGGTCAGATCGTATATGCAAGCAGTGTGGATTTGAGTAATGTGAATGTTACAATTAATGTGGGAGCAGATGCTTCTGTAGTTGAGCCTAGCCCTCTTCCAACGAATTGGACATCAACAGTGACTGGCATTAAAGTAGAAAAAGATGACAAAACAGCTTGGGCTAATTACGACATCACTATCAAAAAAGTACTTCCTGCCGAACTGCCTCTAGAAATTAAAACAGGTGCTGGTAATTTTGATAGCAACTCTTGGACAGCTGCAACTGTTGGTTGGGCTGGTGCTGCTATTGATAAAAACCAAAACGTGGTTCGCTTTGGTAGTGCTAAACGTGCTTTCGTTGTAGCTTTCAGTGACGTACCCGATTCATTGTACTATACGATTAAAGCTTTGGGCGACTGGGATGGTAGTAACAATGTGTTTGATGTTGAGGGTTCTGCTGATGGCTTAACCTGGGAAACTATCAAACAATATAATGAGACTGAAATAATGCCTGGCTCTTCTCCAGCAGTTCGTGCAGAATTACAAATTAATGGCAAATTCAGATTTGTGAGATGGATTTATACTACTCGTAATAGTGGTGCTGGTGCATTCAATGTGGCAATGGAAAACATCCTTGTTACGAAAGGTGAAGAATCTGGTTTTAAAAATCAATATGCAAATAGCGTAAAACTATACCCCGTTTCTAACAATGTATTACGCCTAGAAAGTGCTTTTGATGTAAAATCAGTTCGTCTTATCAACTTAGTTGGAGCAGCCGTATTCAGCACCAACAACCCACAAGAAACAATACACATCAACAGTTTACCTCAAGGTATCTATGTAGGTGAAATTACTTTACAAAACGGAGATGTTGTAGGTAAAAAAATCAAGCTTTAATTAACACTACAATTCTTTTAAAATTCTTTTTCAGGCTGTACTTCTTTGCAAGCACAGCCTGAATTTTTTCTATATAAATACATTTCAAAACCTCGCCCTTTCCTGTGTAAAATCTTTATTATAAATTTGTTGTCTGAATTAAGATAAATAACCGCATGAAAAAAGTAGCTACCCTTATCGTATTTATCAATGTACTTTTGATATCTAAAACCTTTTGTTTGGGGATATCCAATGAGGTAAACGACATCCATTTCTCTCAATTATCTACCCGAGACGGATTATCTCGCAGTACGATTATCTCTATCACACAAGACCATAATAGTATTATGTGGTTTGCTACTTTTGATGGGTTGAACAGATATGACGGCTATGCTATCAAAGTATATAGAAACGAAAGCGAGAATGAACATTCGCTGATGCATGATGTATTGCGTTCATTATATGTGGATAAAGATGGAATATTGTGGGTTGGTAGTCAAGTTGGGATTTCAGAATATATCTATGAGAAAGATCATTTCAATAATTATCCCTGTGTGACTAATGAGGATGAATCGGTGCAAGTGCATGCGATAATAGATTTTACAGATGATGAATTGCTTTTAGGCACAGAGGCTGGTTTGTTGGTTTTTGATAAAAAAACCAAAGAGTTCAGAGATTTTCCTCAACTTTTAGCCATCAAATCGGCTATTCACTCCCTAGCTAAAATCAATCAAAACATACTTATTGGTTCAGTAGACGGACTGTATATCTACAATCACAATCAAAAATTTCTGACCAAAGCACATGATGTATTTGATGGTGTGACGATTCAAGCTATTCTACCTCAATCTGAATCCAAAATATGGATAGGCACAGAGGGTGAAGGGCTCTTTCTCTACAATTTGAATACGCGGGAATTTATAAATTACCGCCACAATCCATCCGATAAATATAGTATTAGCTCGAATTATATTCGTTCGCTGACTTTCGATAGTCAGCTGCACCTTTGGATAGGTACATTCAATGCCCTCAGTATCAAAACTGAAAGTAATGAGCATTTTACCAACTATTTCCACGACCCAATGAAGGAAGGCTCTCTCAGTCACCATTCCATTCGCTCCATTTATATGGATACGCAGGGTGGTATGTGGCTAGGTTCTTTCTATGGTGGCGTGAATTATTATCATCCTCTAAAGAATAAATTTGACCACCTACAGCAGAACCCTTATCTACAGACGCTCAATGATAGGATAATTAGCTGTATGTTGGAAGATGAAGATGGGCGCATTTGGATAGGTACGAATGATAAAGGTATCAATATATACGACCCTAAAAATGGCAGTTTTGAATACATCAATAAAGAAAATACACCTACCTTCGCTTCAAATAATGTGAAAGCTTTTCTCTTTTCTAAGGATAATAAACACCTCTATATAGGCACACATGGAGGAGGTTTATTGAAACTGAACAAGCAGACCAAAAAGGTAGAGCGTATAGTCGATGAAAAGAATAAAATGGCGAATGTATATGCACTTACCTATGGGAAAAATGGTGATGTTGCTGTGGGTTCGCTAGCTGGATTATTTGTATATAGCGAAGCTGATGGTGCAATTCGGGAGTATGACCTATCAGTTATGACAACGCCTATTGTCTTCGATTTAAAATTAGATTCTAAGGGTAGATTATGGATAGGTGGCGATAAATCCATTGGGGTTTATAACTATCACACACAGGAATTTAAGGTATTTAAATCGAATGAATATAACGGGTCGCTTATCAATAGTGCCGTGAATTTTATCTTTGAAGATTCTAAAAAACGGATATGGATTGGTACACAAGGTGGTTTGAATCTGTATAAAGAAAATGGCAGTTTTCAGTTGTATAACAAAGAGAGTGGTCTGCCCGGAAATATGACGGTTGGTATGCTCGAAGACTCCTATGGTAGATTATGGATAAGTACCAACGAGGGTTTGTCGTGCTTCAATCCTGAACGTACTTCTTTTAAAAATTATTCTGAAGTGGATGGTTTGCTATTCCGTCAGTTTAACTCTTATTCTTATTGTCAATCTCAATCGGGATTGATGTATTTTGGAGGTATCAATGGCATCACCTATTTCTATCCAGAATTACTCATTGACAATCCCTATGCACCCGCACCTGGCATCAGTAAAATCATCGTTCAAAATCGGGAGGTGTTGCCTTTTGATGATACAGGCATCCTGCAAAGTAATATTTTGGAAACTAAAGAAATTCGTTTGAAACCTGAGCAGTCAAGCTTTACCATTGAGTTTTTTGTCACCAATTACCTTGCAGGCAAGCATAACCAATTTGCTTTTCGCTTGGATGGTGTAGATAAAACATGGAATTACACTACCGAAAATAGGCAGGTGTCTTACCGCAACTTGAAACATGGCAAATATGTCTTTAAAGTAAAAGCAGCCAACAATGATGGCAAATGGAACGAATCACCCAAAGAGCTTGTTATCAGGGTGCTGCCTCATTGGTGGGAGACTTGGTGGGCTATTATTTTATACCTCCTAGCAACAGCAGTAGCGGTCTGGTTTGTATGGCGATTTGTTACCCAAAGAAGGGTGATGGATGAGCAGCTGCGTATGGAGCGATTGGAAAAAGAGAAGATAGAAGAGGTGAATCAGATGAAAACCAGCTTCTTCATCAATATCTCTCATGAATTTAAAACACCACTTACCTTAATTTTGTCACCTTTGCAAGAAATCATAGAGAAAACTACCGATAAATGGCAATTATCTCAACTCTCCTATATTCAAAAAAACACCAACAAACTATTGCATTTAGTCAATCAGTTGATGGATTACCGCCGCGCTGAATTAGGAGTTTTCGAACTGAAAGCCAGTCGCGTGAAACCGCAAGCACAAATTGTGGAGATTTTCAACCTATTTGAAAAACTGGCGAAACGTAAAAAAATCAGTTTTTATGTGCACGATATGACTTCAGGAAAAGAAGTTTTGATAGATGTCAATTACCTTGAACTTATCCTGAATAATCTGCTTTCCAATGCATTCAAATTCACTCCTGAAGGTGGTAAGATAACGGTGAGATTAGATGAGGATATCAATTATTTCATTTTAGAAGTGGAAGATAACGGACAAGGAATACCTGAAAGCAAATTAGCTTTGATTTTTGATAGATTCTATCAAGCTAATGGTGATAGTGTGGGTAGTGGCATCGGACTTTCACTTGTAAAACGTTTGGTTGATTTTCATCATGCTAAAATTCAGGTTGAAAGTCAGGTAGGAAAAGGCAGTCGCTTTACCGTTCACTTCCCACAAAACGAGGAGCTGTATGATACAGCAGAACTTCTTCCTGAAGGAGAGGAAATTACCATCAAACCAATCAGAAAAACCCCTGAATTTTTGCTCGATGAAGCCATCATAGATGATATTAGCTCCAATGATGATACAATCACCGATACGCTCTTGATAGTGGAAGATAATGCCGAAGTTTCGGAGTATCTAGTGGAGCGTTTATCCAAACAATATCATATACTAACGGCTCAGCATGGATTGGAGGCTTTAGAAATTCTGAAAGATAATGAAGTGGATATCATCCTTTCGGATGTGATGATGCCTGAAATGGATGGTATCAAATTATGTAAAACTTTGAAGCAAAATATCAAAACTTGCCATATCCCGATTATTATGTTGTCGGCAAAATCCAATATTGAAGACCAACTAGAGGGTTTGGAAGTCGGTGCAGATGATTATGTTCCCAAGCCTTTCACCTTCTCGGTGCTCAAAGCGAAGATACAAAATATGCTGAAATCGCGTCGCCGCACATTCGACCACTATTCCAAATCCCTCGAAATAGAACCTGAGAAGATTACCTTCAATGCGATGGATGAGGAGTTACTAAAAAAAGCCATGCAAATTGTGATGGATAATTTAGATAATAGTGAATTTTCTACCGACCAATTCTGCTCGGCTATGAATATGAGTCGCTCCAATCTGCATATCAAGCTCAAAGCGATTACAGGAGAATCTACTATCGACTTTATCCGCAAGATACGCTTCAACGAAGCTTGTAAACTGCTACTCGATGGTCGATATAATGTTGCCGAAGTGAGTACGATGGTAGGCTTCAACACGCCATCTTATTTTGCAACGAGTTTCAAGAAATATTTCGGTGTTTTACCCACAGAATACGTAAAAAATCGAAGATCATAACAAATTTGATATTTTTTTCGACAAAATTCAAGTCTTTAGCTACTAAATTATAGTTCATTTGCATAGGGAAATTTTCTTTGGTCGAGATGCCAAGCTGAATTTCACTAAGTAGATGAAATTAATAATTAATACTATAAGTAATGAAAAGAAATTTTGTTGTATCGTTGGCAATTACAATTGCACTTTTAGTTGGAGTAACATCTTGTAAAAAAGACCTTAAATGGATAGATAGCAGTGTAGATACCGCAGCTTATCAACTCGACATGATGTCTCAAGAGATTTCAGGTGAAAACAAACTTCCTCGTTCCATTCGAGATGGACAAATCCGTTTGGAAGATTTATACGACTGGACAAGTGGTTTTTTCCCTGGCAGTTTGTGGTATATGTACGAATTTACTCAGGATGAGAAATTCAAAACATATGCTCAGGAATATACCGATTTGCTATATGATTTAAAAGACTATGATGGTACCCACGACTTAGGGTTTATGGTGTATTGCAGCTACGGTAATGGCTATCGCTTAACAGGCGACACCAGCTATATTCATGTCATGTTGGAGACTGCCGACAACTTGATTTCGCGTTTCAATGAAACTACAGGTACTATTCGTTCATGGGATTTCGGCGATTGGCAATTCCCTGTGATTATTGATAATATGATGAACTTGGAACTGCTATTCTGGGCAAGTGAATATTCTAATAATCCTATCTATAAAGAAGTAGCTTTAAAACATGCAGACACAAGCATGAAAAACCATTACCGCACTGATTATTCTTCTTTCCATGTGGTTGATTATGATACGATTACTGGTGAAGTGATTAAACAAGAAACTTTCCAAGGCTATGCTGATGAGAGTGCTTGGGCGCGTGGTCAGGCTTGGGGCTTGTACGGATATACTGTGTGCTACCGTGCTACTGGCGATCAAAAGTATTTAGATATGGCAGATAATATTGCTGCTCTCATTATGAACAGAGTAGATACCAAAGATCTTATTCCTTATTGGGATTATGATGCACCCGATATTCCAAATGCACCTCGCGATGCTTCAGCTGCTGCTGTTACTGCTTCGGCTCTTCTTGAATTAGATGGCTATTCAACTAAAAAAGGTACATATTATCAATATGCTGAAACTATTCTGAAAAACCTTTCAAGCGACGCTTATCTAGCTCCTAAAGGCGAAAATAAAGGCTTTATTTTGATGCATTCTGTAGGTCACTTACCTGCAAATTCTGAGATTGATACGCCTTTGAACTATGCAGATTACTATTATTTAGAAGGATTAAAACGTCTGAAAGAATTGAACCAATAATTGATTAAACATTATATCATCCATTAAATTATAACATAAAATGAGAAACATATTTTTAATAATATCTCTATTTTGCTTTGTAAGTTTGGGTTTTTCACAAACATTACGTACAGAAGCATTCGATTTACTCGACTTGAACCAAAAAGGTTTAGAGCAAGTGAAAAAACTACATGCCGACGGTCAAGATACGGAGGCAGCTCAAGCGCTATTGCAGTATTACCGCACACGTACCCACGTGAAACATCCAGAGGTAAACCTCAACAGAGTGAGAATTTCTACTCAGGACCAACAGTGGGCAGATGACGGACTGAAACATATTTTCTTCGTGCATAAAGGCTATCAACCTTCTTATTTTTATGGTGAAAATATAGATTGGGAGTATTGGCCAGTACAAGATAATGAACTACGCTGGCAGCTGCATCGCCACAAATGGTGGTCGCCTATGGGTAAAGCCTATCAGGTATCAAAAGATGAGAAATATGCCAAAGAATGGGTATTCCAATATATGGATTGGATACAGAAAAACCCCTTATTGCAATTGACAAATGCTGAAAGAAGAAATGCAGATAAGGATACAAAAAAGGTTTTGGAAAACATGCGTTTTGCTTGGCGTCCGCTCGAAGTGAGTAACCGCTTACAAGACCAAACGAATCAGTTTATGTATTTCCTTTCAAGTCCTAATTTCACTCCTGAGTTTCTGACTGAATTCATCGTAAACTACCACAAACATGCAGAGCATATCATGGGTAATTTCTCCAAACAAGGTAACCACCTTTTGTTTGAAGCACAACGCATGATATATGCAGGTGCTTTCTTTCCTGAATATAAAAAATCAAATGTATGGCGGAAAAAAGGGATAGATATTTTAAATGATGAGATCGTTGTGCAAGTCTATGATGATGGTTTTCAATTTGAATTAGACCCACATTACCACCTCGCATCCATCAATATTTTCTATAAAGCTATTCAAATTGCAGATGTCAATGGTTTCAGAAATGAATTCCCTGCCGCTTATCTGAACACAGTGGAGAAGATGATTATGGCTGTAGTGAATTACTCATTCCCTAACTATCAAAACCCTTGCTTTAGTGATGCTAAATTAGACTACAAACCCGAAATGCTCAGAAACTATAAAAATTGGGCAGAGGTTTTCCCTGATAATGAAGTCATTCAATATATGGCAACAGATGGGAAAGAAGGTAAATTACCTAAATACCTATCTAATCGTTATGCTACAGGTGGTTTTTATATTTTCAGAAATGGCTGGAAAGATAATGCTACAGTCATGGTATTGAAAGCTGGTCCTCCCGCTTTCTGGCACAACCAACCTGATAATGGAACTTTCGAGCTCTATATCAAGGGACGCAACTTCTTCCCTGACTCTGGTAGTTATGTATATGGCGGAAATGCAGAAGTGCTCAAAGAGCGTGATTGGTTCCGTCAGACTATGGTGCATAAAACACTGACCTTAGATAATGAAAATCTTGAGGAGACAGACTCTAAATGCTTAGTTTGGGATATAGATAATGCTAAGGTTCAGAAGTTAGTAACCGAAAACCCAAGCTATTCCAATCTTACACATCGCCGCGCTGTATTTTTTGTAGATGAGAAGTTCTTTGTGATTGTGGATGAAGCTTATGGTGCAGCAACAGGTGATGTAGCAGTTCATTATCAATTAGGTGAAGGTGATGTAGCGGTAAATGCTAAAAACTTCTTAGTCAATACTATCTTTGATGATGGTAATAATGTTGCGGTTCAGGCTTTTGGTCCGAAAAATATGACTTACGTACAAGAGGAAGGCTGGGTATCTTACGCCTATCGCCAAAAAGCTGAACGCCCTGCATTTGCTTATAATGTTGCTAAAGCAGATGATAGTCCGGTACGTGTGATTACCGTTATCACCCCTATGAGTCAAAAAGCTCCGAAAATAGATGCAAAACTCTCTCACAAAGCGATGCAAGATCGTGCTGTTGGTGTAACACTAAAAGTAGGAAAGAAAAAATATGACTTACAAGCAAATTGGTAAATACGCTACGGTAGCAGCTTCGGCTGCTATCTTTGGCTTACAAAAAGTAGCTGCTGAACAGCCTAATATTATCTTTATTATGACTGATCAGCAGACTGCTAATGCCATGAGCAATCGTGGTAATCCATACTTGAACACACCAGGTATGGACATGCTGGCTGAAGATGGAGTCAGCTTTACAAGTGCTTACTGCTCCTATCCGCTGAGCGGTCCATCGCGCGGAAGTTTATTCACTGGGAAAATGCCCGTTGAACTAGGAATTGCAGATAATGACGACCCGCTAGCCGAAGCTGATGCGCAAACGAGTTTAGGCTTCCAGGTTGCCCATGCTGGCTATGACTGCCTATACGCCGGGAAATGGCATGTACCTACTATCAATATGCCTGATGGGGAGTTTGGCTTTCAAACCATTAGCGGTATGCACGACCCTACGCTGGTCGAAAACATCAAAGGAAAGTTAGCAGAACAAAGGGAAAAGCCACTGTTTTTAGTAGCTTCCTTCCTCAATCCTCACGAGATTTGTGAGTTTGCTCGCTCTCAAACACTGCATTATGGTGAGATTGAAATTCCCAAAAAGAACATGCTACCACCTCTTCCCGCTAATTTCAATGCGATTAAAGATTTGCCCGAAAGCGTCAATCTCCACAAAAATCAAATGATACGCCTATACCCAACGCGCAACTATACGAAGCTCGACTGGCAAAGGTATCTCTATGCCTATAACCGTTTAGTAGAGCGCGTTGATGCAAGTGTGTACGACCTCATCATGGAGCTGAAAAAGAATCATCTCTATGATAATTCACTGATAATTTTTACGAGCGACCATGGTGATGGGGTTGCTGCTCATCGCTGGAATCAGAAGCGCGCTCTCTTTGAGGAAACCATCAACATCCCGCTTATCGTCAAGCTGCCCGCCAATCAAAAAGGCTTGGATGCAGGCTCTGTAACAGATGCTCTTACGAATATCGGCATCGATATCTATCCTACTATCTGCGATTTTGCTGGAGCCGAAATTCCTGCCGACCGCAACGGTAAAAGCATGAAAGCGGTGCTGCTGGGCGAGTCGAAAAAGCAACACGACCACATCTTTGTAGAGACCCTCTTAGATGGTGTGAATATACGAGGGTGGTGCGTCATCGAAGGGGATTATAAGTATGTGTTTTATCGCTTTTTTAAAGACAGAGAACAGCTTTTCAACTTAAAAACAGATAAAGGCGAAACTAAAAATCTGATTGCTGACCCAAAATTAAAAGACAAACGTGACCAGTTGAGAAATAGAATGCGTGAATATGCTATTCAAACAAAAGATAAGCTGCTTCAAAAAGATTTGAGATTTTTCTGATTCTAATCCTAGCATCTGAAATAATAACACATTACATCAATGAAAAACCCACTTATCATATTATTATTATTTATAGGTAGTAATTTTGTTTTTGCAGGTGATATCTATTCCTTTGAAGATGGAGTAATCCCTTCTGATTTTAGTGTTT
>CAYVWK010000032.1:12192-16483 GCA_964455235.1 uncultured Paludibacter sp. | reverse complement strand
TTTCTTTTCATTGGTGGCAGTGATGTCTAAAAATACCAACTCATCTGCTCCCATTCCTTCGTAGGCAAGTGCCAATTCTACTGGGTCTCCTATCTCTTTAATATTTTCGAAATTGATGCCTTTTACGGTTCTGCCGTCTCTGATGTCTAAGCAAGGGATGATTCTTTTGTAAGTCATTGTTTTTTATGTGTTTAGCTGTGTCTTTTCCTTTGAAATCTATATCGCTTTTAAAGCTGATTGGTCTTCATTCCAATCTCCTAATTGAACGATTTCTACCGTATTCATTAGGGTTGGGTTGTTTTTCTTTTCAACTTTAATATAATTGGAAGTAAAACCTGTCATCGTATTGCCTTGGATACGTCTTTCCCACAATACAGGGTAGGATTTTCCTCTATGCAAATCGTAAAAAGCATTAGTTTTTTCCTCTGAAAGTTGATGCAAAACATCGCTTCGTCTTTTGCGCTCTGCTACAGCATTGTGATATTCAATATCCAACATGCGTGTACCTGCTCTTTCAGAATAGGTAAATACATGCAGTTGCGAAATATCCAAAGATTGAATAAAGCGATAGGAATCATCAAAATACTCCTCTGTTTCGCCATGTACGCCCACGATCACATCCACGCCAATAAAGGCATGCGGCATAGTTTGCTTGATTTTTTCAACTCTATGTGCGAATAACTCGCGGTTGTATTTTCGCTTCATCAGACTCAAAACTTCATTGGAACCTGATTGTAGCGGTATGTGGAAATGGGGCATGATGCGTTTACTTCTGGCGACAAAAGTAATAATTTCATCTGAAAGTAGATTCGGTTCGATGGAAGAAATTCTAAAACGAACATCACCTTCTACTTCATCCAATGCTTTGACTAAATCAAAAAATGTCTCATCTGTTTTGCGTCCGAAATCACCTATATTCACTCCTGTAAGCACAATTTCTTTAGCTCCATAAGCTACAGCTTCTTTTGCTAAAGTAACCGTATCGGCAACCGAAGCATTGCGACTGCGCCCTCTTGCCATCGGGATTGTACAATAAGTGCAAAAATAATCACAACCATCTTGTACTTTCAAAAAATAGCGGGTTCTATCATCACTTGATAAAGAAGGATGGAAGTTTTTAACATCTTTGATGGGTGTGTGGTGCACAGTTGCCGCATTTTCCTTATTTAAAGTGCGCAAATAGTTCAAAACGCTGAATTTATCATTTGCACCAAGTACTAAATTTACTCCTTCAATTTGAGCTATCTCATCGGGTTTTAATTGAGCGTAACAGCCTATGACTATGATGATTGCGTTGGGATGGCGGCGGTGCAATTTACCAATTGCTTGCCTGCATTTACGATCTGCTGCATCTGTAACCGAGCAGGTGTTAATCACACAGACATCTGCCTGCTCACCTAATTTTGCCTTCACAAAACCTTCATCACGCATCATTTTACCAATGGTAGAAGTTTCTGCAAAATTTAATTTACAGCCAAGGGTATGAAATACGACTTTTTTATTATTGAAAACGGAGTGATCTATCATTGATATCTAAATATTATAGGCATCTTTTATATTCAAATAAAAGAAAGATTATCTAGTTTTATCATTCTGATAATCAGCCTATCAATACGAATTTTATTATAAAAAATGAATCATATCTTCCTTGCTTTTACGAATTTTTGGAAGATGTCTGTTATAATCTGTTTCTTCTTCGCTGTAGCCAACCGCCATCAAGCATACAGAAGTGAGATTCTGTTTATCTAATTCCAAAAGTTCATCCAAAGCCTGTGGATTAAAACCTTCAATTGGAACTGAATCAACCCCTTCATGGGCAGCAGCTATCAAACCAAAACCTAAAGCAATATAGGCTTGTTTTGTTGACCAATGCAAGGCTTTTTGATGATCGGGACCAGCAAAATTAGGAATACCATATACATAATTACGTACATCTTCCTCTGGTACATGAGGACGTGTTGCTCTGTGTCGCTTGAAAAAAGCATCTAACACATCCTTATTAAGCTCTTTATAACATGCAAAAATAATGAGTTCGGAAGAATTTGGGATTTGAGGTTGCCCAGGTGCTGCAACTTCAAAAATTTTATCTTTAAGTTCTTGATTATCAACTACGAGTATATCAAAAGGTTGCAAGCCCATAGAGGTAGGTGCTAAACGTATAGCTTCTAAAATATTATTCAACTTCTCGGAGGCTATCTTCTTGCCATTCATCTGTTTACAAGCATAACGCTTATTCAAAATTTCATTCATTTGTATATATTAATTTTCTGTTATTATGCATATCGAACACAAAAGTACTGCTTTTGTTCAGGAAATCCATCAAAATTTTGTACTTTTGCAGGGCTTTAAAAATTTTAAACAACTTATATCCATAGATGATATAATTGATAGCTGAAATTAGCTTATAGACAGTGATTTAGCCTATCAATATCAATAAAAATTTTCAAAAAACCATGTTTGAATCGTTAAGTGAAAGATTAGAGAAGTCCTTTAAGATACTTAAGGGAGAAGGGAAAATTACCGAAATCAATGTTGCTGAAACTCTGAAAGATGTGCGCAAAGCTTTGTTGGAAGCTGACGTGAACTTCAAGACAGCCAAGACATTTACAGATACTGTTAAGGAAAAAGCGATGGGGCAAGATGTACTCACAGCCTTGAAACCTTCGCAGTTGATGGTGAAAATTGTGCGCGATGAACTGGCAACTTTGATGGGTGGTGAAAGTGTAGATGTCAATCTGAAAGGTAATCCAGCAGTGATTTTGATGTCTGGTTTGCAAGGTTCTGGTAAGACTACTTTCTCGGGCAAACTTGCGAATATGTTGAAAAGCAAGAAGGGTAAACGTCCGTTATTGGTTGCTTGTGACGTATATCGCCCTGCCGCTATAGAGCAATTGAAAGTGCTTGGTGAGCAGTTGAACATCCCTGTTTTTGCTGATCCTGAAAATAAAAATCCAGTTGCTATTGCCGAAGCTGCTATCAAGCATGCAAAACAAAATTTATATGATGTGGTGATAGTCGATACCGCTGGTCGTTTGGCGATTGATGAGCTGATGATGACAGAAATTGCAGCTATTAAAAAGGCTATTAAACCGCAGGAGATTTTGTTTGTTGTGGATGCCATGACGGGTCAGGATGCTGTCAATACAGCTAAAGAATTTAATGAAACCCTTGATTTTGATGGGGTTGTGCTGACAAAATTAGATGGTGATACACGTGGTGGAGCTGCTTTATCTATCCGTTCGGTTGTAGAAAAACCAATTAAATTTGTCGGAACTGGTGAAAAAATGGATGCTTTGGATGTTTTCCATCCTGAGCGTATGGCTGATAGGATTTTGGGAATGGGTGATATCGTTTCTTTGGTGGAACGTGCTCAGGAACAATATGATGAAGAGGAAGCACGCCGCTTACATAAGAAAATTGCTAAAAATCAGTTTGATTTTGATGATTTTATGGCTCAAATCCAGCAAATCAAGAAGATGGGTAATATCAAAGATTTGGCTGCGATGATTCCTGGTATGGGCAAAGCAATTAAGGATGTGGATATTGATGATGATGCATTTAAGGGAATTGAAGCGATTATCAACTCGATGACTCCCTTTGAAAGAGCTAATCCTTCCAGCTTGAATGGTAGTCGCAAACAGCGTATTGCTCAGGGTAGTGGTACGACTATCGTTGAGGTAAACCGCCTGTTGAAGCAGTTTGAGCAAACCAGTAAAATGATGCGTATGGCAACAGGTATAAAACCTGGTCAGGCAGCCCGCAAAGGTAAAAAAAGAAGATAAATCAGCATTTATAATAAAGGTTAGGAAATGACTATCATTGACGGAAAAGCAATATCGGAACAAATTAAGTTAGAAATAGCTGAAGAGGTAAAAACCATGATGGCTAAAGGTGCAAAACAGCCTCATTTGGCGGTTATCATTGTAGGACATGATGGCGGAAGCGAAACTTATGTGGCGCATAAGGTAAAATCCTGCGAACAAGTGGGTTTTAAATCGACTAAATTAGCCTTTGAAGCTGATATTTCTGAAGCGGCTTTATTGACTGAAATTGATAAGCTTAATAAGGATGATGATATAGATGGTTTCATTGTGCAACTGCCTCTCCCTAAGCATATTTCAGAAGAAAAAGTCATAGAAGCCATAGATTATCGCAAGGATGTGGATGGTTTTCATCCTGTGAATGTGGGACGTATGAGTATTGGTCTGCCATGCTTTGTATCTGCCACACCATCAGGGATTTTGGAGTTATTGAAACGCTATGATATCCCTACTTCTGGTAAAAATTGTGT
>CAYVWK010000032.1:0-12092 GCA_964455235.1 uncultured Paludibacter sp. | reverse complement strand
AAAGCATCCTATATTACACCCGTTCCAGGAGGTGTCGGACCTATGACCATCATTTCATTATTGAAAAATACCCTTTTGGCAGCTAAGAAAGAAATTTATTCATAGTTTCTCATGCACATTTTCTATCAACCTGATATTCAATCTAATATCCTTTCTGAAGAGGAATCTTTGCATGCAGTCAAAGTGCTACGACTGCAAGTTGGTGATGCAATTCATATCATAGATGGAGTAGGGGGATATTATCAGGCGAAAATTACAGATGCTCATCCAAAATGCACTGCTTTCCAGGTAGTTAGTACTATTTCAGAATATGGAAAACGCAATTATAAATTGCATATAGCCATTGCTCCAACTAAAAATATCGACCGATTTGAGTGGTTTGTAGAGAAAGCTGTGGAAGTTGGAGTTGATGAAATTACACCCCTTTTATGTCGATATTCTGAAAGAAAACAGCTCAAATTAGAGCGTTTAGAAAAAATCATTATATCAGCAGCTAAGCAATCTAAAAAGGCGTATTTGCCTGTATTACATCCACTTACATCTTTTCAAGATTTCATCCAACGAGCTCATTCTTCTTCAAAATTCATAGCACATTGTTATGAAGAAGACAAGAAAGACTTGAAAGATTTAGTTGATCAATCTTCGGATGTTTTGGTGATGATAGGTCCTGAAGGTGATTTCAGCATCGAAGAAATAGAATTAGCACTAATAAATGACTATCAGCCTGTTACCTTAGGTGATAGTCGATTACGAACCGAAACAGCTGGGGTAGTTGCAGCGGTTATAGCAGCTGTGAAACATTAAGACCAGCTTATTTTTTTCTATTCTCCAAAGCCTCTTTTATCAGCATAGGAATTTCAACGGGACGAAGTGCAACGGGTACTCCAGCAGCTTCAAAGGCAGCGATTTTTTCGACAGCCGTACCGCTTCCACTTGAGATTATTGCACCAGCATGACCCATGCGTTTCCCTGGAGGTGCAGTCTGACCCGCAATAAATGCCACCACAGGTTTAGTGATATGTTCCTTAATGTATTGAGCAGCACGCTCTTCGGCATCACCACCAATTTCACCTATCAGCACAATAGCTTCGGTTTCTGGGTCATCTTCAAATAATTGAAGCAATTCTTGAAAGTACAGTCCAGCTACAGGGTCACCACCTATGCCTACACAGGTGCTTTGTCCTATACCATTGGTAGTAAGCTGATTAACCATCTCATAAGTCAAAGTACCGCTTCTACTAATCAGTCCGACATTCCCCTTCAGAAAAATATTGCCTGGCAAAATACCGATTAGAGCTTCATCAGGTGTAATTAAACCAGGGCAATTCGCACCTATTAATTTCACGCCCTTTTTCTTGAGATAAGATGTTGCTCTCACCATATCTAAAGTAGGTACGCCTTCGGTAATGCAAATAACTAACTGAATACCGCCTTCTGCTGCTTCCATAATCGCATCAGCAGCGAAAGGGGCTGGCACAAATATCACAGAAGTATCTGCTCCTGTGGCTTTTACTGCCTCTTCAACTGTATTGAAAATGGGTATATCATCGTAGATTTGACCACCCTTGCTTGGCGAAACCCCTGCAACGACCTGCGTGCCATATGCTTTCATTTTAGAGGTGTGAAAACTGCCATCACGGCCTGTAATCCCTTGTACAATTAACTTGGTATTTTTGTTTATTAAGATACTCATAATGTGTGAATTGAAGCTGAAAATAAGATTGAATTAATTCATTTTTGATAAGCGAATGGCTTCTTGGGCTGCCTCGCTCATGGTTTGTACAACAGGTAGATTAGCTTGTCGGATAATCTCAAGCCCTTCTTTGGAATTTGTACCTGATAAGCGCACTACGATTGGGATAGTTGTTTGAAGCTGATTGAGTGCTGTGATTAAACCTCGTGCCACATCATCGCAGCGGGTAATACCACCAAAGATATTAATCATCACCACTTCCACATTCTTATCAGCAAGAAGTAACTTCATGGCTTCCACTACCTTATCTGGGTTAGAACTTCCACCTATATCTAAAAAGTTAGCAGGATTTCCGCCAAAGTATTTGATTAAATCCATGGTCGCCATCGCTAAACCAGCACCATTGACCATACAGCCAATATTGCCATCTAAACGAATGTAGGAAAGTCCTTTTTCGCTTGCCTCCAACTCTTTTTTCTCATCTTCATCAGGCTCATTCATCACCGCTATGGCAGTCTGACGATAAAGGGCATTATCATCAAAATTCATCTTGCCATCTAATGCCAAAAGCTGATTCTTATCGGTGATTACCAAGGGGTTAATCTCTACTAATGAGGCATCAGTATCTATCAATAATTGATATAATTGTTGCAGTAAATGTACAGCTTGCTTGATTAATTGTGGGTCTTGAAACAACTTAAAAGCAATTTTGCGAGCCATAAAAGCTGTCATGCCTAAATCAGGGTCTATGCTGATTTTATGAATAGCATCGGGGTTAATTTTGGCGACTTCTTCAATTTCAACACCGCCTTCAGGACTTGCCATGCAAATAACAGATTTCGTATTGCGGTCGATGGTGAAGCCTAGATAAAACTCAGCATCGAACTTAACGCCCTCAGCAACAAGTACTTTCTCAACTTGATAGCCTTTGATGTCCATCCCTAAAATCTGAGATACAGCTGTTTCTAATTCAGCGCGGTTTTTTGCCAATTTGACACCACCTGCTTTACCGCGTCCTCCCACCAATACTTGCGCTTTAACCACCACAGGAAAACCTAAGGTTTCAGCAGCATGTATAGCTTCGTCAAGGGTATAGCAAAGATGCTCACGTGTTACGGGAATGTCGTAATTGAGGAAAAGTTCTTTAGCTTGATGTTCGTGTATTTTCATATGTTTTTTGTATTTATGAAGTTAATGTGCCGATATGCTAATGTGCCAATGTGCCGATGTGCCGATGTGCCAATGTGCCGATGAGACTAATGTGTTAATATGCTTATGATTTAAAAAGTATTGAAAAATATAATTATTCATCACATCACATCACATTATATCAGTCTTATTATTCCCATTATTCTCATTATTCCCATCGTCACATTATTCTCATTGGCACATTATTCTCATTGACACATCGGTACATCGTCCCATCGTCACATTCAAATTTTCAACAATTGCTTCCATTTTGGTTCTTTCTTTTTCTTCTGTAACTCTGTAACACCACACGCAAAGCAATCACCACACAAAGTATCTTCTTTAGTTGTAACTGCTTTAACTACTGTATATACCGTATAAGCAATGGCTGCTAAAATAATCAATAGGACAATAATATCTTGTATCATAGTGCGCAAAAGATAAAATTAAACTCAATTTATGTTTTGCGTACCCCTTTCTAAGAGTACGACATTCTCAACATGATGTGTATGTGGGAACATGTCAACTGGCTGAACCTGTGTGACTTGGTACATACTGCTCAACAAATTCAAATCGCGTGCTTGGGTAGCAGGATTACAACTTACATACACAATGCGTTCGGGAGCTGCAAAGAGTATTGCATTGATAACATCTTGATGCATACCTGCACGTGGTGGATCGGTGATAATTACATCGGGGCGACCATGTTGCAGGATAAATCCTTCATTCAAAATGTCTTTCATATCCCCTGAGTAGAACAATGTATTTTCGATATTGTTCAGTGCTGCATTCACCTTCGCATCTTCTATCGCTTCTGGCACATATTCAATGCCGATAACTTGCTTAGCCTGATGTGCCACAAAGTTAGCAATAGTGCCTGTTCCAGTATATAAATCATACACAATTTCATTACCTGTTAGTTGTGCAAACTTACGTGCAACTTTGTATAATTCATAAGCTTGTTCGGAGTTGGTTTGATAAAAACTTTTCGGACCGATTTTGAATCTCAAACCTTCCATTTCCTCATAAATACAATCAGAACCTTTATAAACAAAGACTTCTTGGTCGGTGATAGTATCGTTGGCTTTTTCGTTGATAATATATAATAGTGATGTAATTTGAGGAAATTGATCGGCAAGATGCTGTAAAAGCTTTTCTCTTGCCACCTTATCTTCATGAAAAAACACCATAATCACCATCAGCTCTCCTGTGGAAGTAGTGCGTATAATTAACGTGCGCAAAAAGCCTTCTTGTTTACGTAAGTCGAAGAAGGTTAGTCCATTAGCTAAAGCATATTTCCGTGCTTCATTGCGAATTTGATTAGAAATATCCTCTTGCAACCAACATTTCTGAATATCTAAAACCTTATCAAACATGCCTGGTATATGAAAACCCACGCCATTCATGTCTTGCTCCAAACCTAAGTGCATTTCTTCGGTAGTAAGCCATTTTTTGTTTGAAAAGGTAAATTCTAATTTATTGCGGTAAAATTCAGTCTTAGCTGAACCCAATATCGGCGTAATTTCTGGTAAATCAATTTTACCTATACGAGTCAGATTATCAATGACTTGCTGTTGTTTGAAATTGATTTGCTGTTGATAGGGGAGCATCTGCCATTTACAACCACCGCATATACCAAAATGTTGGCAAACGGGTTCAATTCTATCTTTAGAATATTCATGAAAGTGAATGGCACGCGCTTCATAAAAGCCTTTTCTACTTTTAACTACCTGCAAATCAACTATATCTCCAGGAACTACATGCGGTATAAAGACAACTTTATCCTCTATTCGTGCGATGGCTTTTCCTTCGGCAGCAACATCTGTAATATGTATCTTTTCAAACTGAGGATATTGTCTTTTTTTTCTTTTGCTCATAAATCAGGGGGTTCTTCTATAAAAAATGATGAAAATCAAATTTATTTCGACATCTAAAATTTTACAAATATATGCTTTTTTCTCTGTCTAAATGAATATTCTTTGTATCTTTGACCGACTTTTCAAAAAAAATATATATAAAATTTTCAAGCTGTAAAATTACTGCTTTTGATTGAAAAACAAGACAAGAATGAAACAATTTAAATTGCTCAACAATCTTTTTGGATGGTTAGCTTTTGCAATAGCTGCTTTCACCTACCTTTCTACTATGGAGCCGACGGCAAGTTTTTGGGACTGTGGTGAATTTATTTCCACTGCGTATAAATTAGATGTTGGACACCCTCCCGGTGCTCCTTTTTTTATGTTGATGGGGAAATTCTTCACCCTATTTGCCTCAGATACAAGTACTGTAGCCTTGATGGTCAACTCTTTATCTGCTTTGGCTAGCGCATTTACCATTCTGTTTTTGTTCTGGACAATTACCCATTTAGCAAGAAAAATTATCATCAAAAATAATGAATATTCTACTGCTCAAATCATAGGTATTTTAGGTGCAGGCATGGTGGGTGCATTGGCTTACACCTTCTCCGACACCTTCTGGTTCTCAGCAGTTGAGGGCGAGGTTTATGCTACTTCTTCCTTGTTTACAGCCATTGTTTTCTGGGCTATTTTGAAATGGGAACGTGTAGCTGGTCGTGAGGGCTCTGATAAATGGCTGATTTTTATTGCTTATTTGATGGGCTTATCCATTGGTGTTCACTTACTTAACTTGCTGACAATCCCTGCTATTGTGCTTGTATATTACTTCAAAAATTATAAGGTTTCAGGTAAAGGAATTATTTCGGCTATGTTGGTGTCTATCGTGATTTTAGCCGTGGTGCTTTACGGTATCATCCCTGGTTTTGTGGAGATTGCAAGTTGGTTTGAACTGCTATTTGTTAATGTCTTGGGTTTCTCGTTTAACACGGGCTTTCTGGTCTATATCCTTTTAACAGTTGCTATTCTGACTTGGACGATCATTGAAACCTATACGCAAAAGAATTACATGCGTATGGCTATTTCATTCATTTTAACCATCACTTTTGTAGGAATCCCATTTTTTGGTAATCATTTCGTACTTGGATTTATTTTGATTGCTGCGATTTCAGTCTTGCTATTTGTCTTTAAAAAGCAAGTTAACACACGTTGGTTGCATACTACCGTTGTGATGATAACTGTTATTTTGATAGGTTATTCTTCTTATGGTGTGATAGTTATACGTTCTGCTGCTAATCCTCCCATGGATCAAAACTCGCCTGATAATGTGTTTGCATTGAAGTATTATTTGAATAGAGAGCAGTACGGCGATAGACCTTTATTTTATGGTGCTGCGTATAATGCACCTGTGAAATTGAATATAATAGGTAATACCTGTGTACCTAAATATACTGAAGGTGCAGCTTCTTGGGCTCCAAAACCAAAATCTGAAGAAGGAGAAAAAGATAGCTATTTTGTAACTGGCCATAAGGTTGATTATCAGATGGATGATAGGTTTAAAATGCTGTTCCCTCGCATGTATAGTACCTCTTCTTCGCATATAAGTGCCTATAAAGCATGGGGGAATGTGAAAGGAAAGCGCGTTGTTTATGATTATTGCGGTCAGAAAAAGACAGATTATGTCCCCACTTTTGGTGAGAATCTACGTTTCTTCTTTTCATATCAATTGAATTTCATGTATTTCAGGTATTTTATGTGGAATTTTAGTGGTCGCCAAAATGACATTCAAGGTCATGGTGAAATTGATAGAGGCAACTGGATAACAGGTTTCAATGCTATAGATAAACATTTAGTGGGCGATCAATCCAAGCTTCCGCCTGAACTAAAGGATAATAAAGGGCGCAATAAGTATTATATGTTGCCTTTGCTCTTGGGTATTTTGGGTATGGTGTTTTTGACGAATAATGGAAAAGAGGGCAAGCATTCGTTTTGGATAGTGGCTTTGCTGTTTTTCTTGACAGGGATTGCTATTGTGATTTATCTCAATCAAACTCCTTATCAGCCGCGCGAACGAGATTATGCTTATGCAGGTTCGTTTTATGCCTTTAGTATATGGATAGGCTTGGGTGTATTAGGCATCATTCAAATACTTGAAAAATATCTTCCCAAAACAGTAACAGCCATTATTGTGAGTGTGGCATGTTTAGGTGTTCCTGCGCTTATGGCTGCTGAGAACTGGGATGATCATGATAGAAGTAATCGCTATGTAGCAAGAGATTTTGGCCATAATTTCTTGGCTTCCTGTAAAGAAGATGGTATCATCTTTTCGAATGGCGATAACGACACTTTCCCACTTTGGTATAATCAAGAGGTGGAAGATAATCGTACTGATTTGAGAGTGTGTAACTTAAGCTACTTGCAAACAGATTGGTATATAGATCAAATGAAACGAGGTTACTATCTATCAGATCCGTTGCCTATTTCATGGAAACCTATTGATTACGTGAGTGGTACCAATGAGGTAATCTATATAAAAGATTTATTTAATCACCCAATTGATGTCTCTACAGCCTTTAAAATTGCGCTTGACTCAAATTATCATATTGAAGGTGAAAATTTGATAGCTTCAAAAGAACTGTATATCCCTATAAATAAGGAAGATGTATTAGCCTCTGGTACTATGGATGCAAGTCGTACTGACGAGATTGCACCTGCTTTAAATATCAATTTAGATAAGAAAAATAGGCTTACAAAAAGCGAGTTGATGGTGATTGAAATTCTCAATCAAAATAAATGGAAACGTCCGATTTACTTTGCTGTGACTGTGGGTGATGATTATTATTTGGGCTTGGAGGATCATTTTGAATTGACAGGTTTGGCCTATCAGGTTGTACCTTTTGATAGTCAAGGAGAAGGAGCGAGAGTGAATGTGGATGAAATGTATGAGAATATGATGGAGAAATTCCGCTATGGCAATGTGAGTGATCCGAAGGTATATTTGGATGAGAATACCCTGAGGCTGTGTCGCACACATAGAATGATGTTCTCTCAGCTTGCAGCTCAGTTGATAGTGGATAAAGACAACGAGCGTGCCTTGAAGGTCTTGGATTATGCAATGGAAATGCTTCCAGGAGCGACTATCCGTCATGATTATACTTCTGTTTTGATGGCTGAATCTTATTATTCTTTAGGTGAATTTGAGAAAGGAAATGAAATCATGCACACGGTTGCGGATGATTGTATCGCTAATTTGAATTGGTACTTGTCTTTAAATCGTAACCAGATGAATAGTGTGGAGAATCGCATCGGTCATAATTTTGGTGTGCTGAATTTTGTGCTGAGTAAAGCTGCTGATTTCGATCAAGAAGAGCTTGTTAAGACCTATTATGCTGATTTTGACAGGTTTCAGAAAATGTTTAGGTATTAATTCATGCAACTAAGTCGGGTACTGAGTCCTTTTTATCCAGGACTAAAATGGAGAGTCAACACCAAATCAAAAGTGATTTATTTGACTTTTGATGATGGGCCTATCCCTGATGTAACCGAGAAAGTGTTAGATATATTAGACACATACAATTGGAAAGCTACTTTTTTCTGTGTTGGTGAGAATGTGCAAAAACATCCATCCATATATCAAAAAGTAATAGAGAGAGGCCATCGCGTTGGTAATCATAGCTTTAACCATTTGAGGGGATTTAAAACTTCCAGAGAAGAGTATGTGGCTAATGTCAGAAAAGCGTCTGAGTACATCGATAGCAAGTTGTTTAGACCACCACATGGTCGGATTACGTATGCTCAGATTAGGGCTTTAAAGGATGATTATGATATTGTGATGTGGGATGTTTTGACCTATGATTATGATAAGCGAAAAACACCTGCGCAAATCGTAAAAATCATTCAACGTAATCTACGCAAAGGATCAATTGTTCTTTTGCACGATTCAATAAAGGCTGAAAATAATGTATTAACAGTCTTACCGCAAGCTATAGAGTTCTGGCAATCAAAAGGATATACTTATGGCTTGTTGTAGTTGAAAATTTATCAGTTTTACTGAATAGCATAAAACCAAAAACCAAAAATTACGGAAATGAAAGAGTTTGTTTTACATTATGTATGGCAGCATAGGCTGTTTGTACAAGAGGATTTGTTTACTATTGATGGTAGAAAACTTGAGATTATCGATGTTGGGAAGTCGAATATGCATGCAGGCCCTGATTTTTTCAATGCAAAGATTAAAATTGATCAAACAATTTGGGCTGGTAATGTTGAGATTCACACGCTATCTTCAGATTGGAATAGACATCAACATCAGCAGGATGCAAAGTATAAGAATGTTATTTTGCATGTAGTGAAAAAAGCAGATATACCCGTGTTTCTTCCTGATGGTCAGCCAATTCCTCAATTAGAATTACACTTTTCTAAAGCGATAGAAGAGAATATTGACAGTTTGCTTTTGAGTACCAAATGGGTGGCTTGTCAGGACAAACTACCAGATTTGAGTGAACTGTATTGGGCAGACTGGAAAACGAGCTTAATGGCGGAAAGAATGGTGCGCAAATCGTACAAAATTTACGATTTGCTTAGTTTGAATCATAACTATTGGGAGGAAACCTGCTTTATAGTATTAGCTAAGAGCTTTGGATTTTCAGTGAATAGCGAGGGGTTTTTACACTTGGCAAAAGCTATCCCTTGGACTGTCATTTTAAAGCTTCAAGATGATTTGTTTAGTTTGGAAGCATTACTGTTCGGACAAGCTGGTTTGTTGAAAGATTGCACAGATGAATACTCAGTTGCTCTGAATCAAATGTATAAGGTCTTAAAAGCAAAATACCATCTTCAAACCATTGATAACCAGATTTGGAGGATGTTACGCCTACGACCCGATAATTTTCCATATATTCGCATTGCTCAACTTGCATATTTGCTGCATAAACAATCGGATATTTGGCGACAAATTGTAGCATGTACTGATTTGGAAGAGTGGGTAAGCACATTAGAAAAAGTGCAGACTTCTGATTATTGGAAGTCACATTATTCTTTAGGTGTAGCAAGTAAAAATAAAGATAAATATTTAGGTATCAATTCTATATATAGTATCATCATCAATGCCTTCTTACCCTTATCATTTACTTATAGTGATAGAAATCAAGATGAGGAAAAGAAAAATATGGCTTTGGGTTTTTTAGAAAAAATCCCAGCAGAGAATAATTATATCATTCGAAAATGGGAAGAATTAGGGGTGAAAGTACATTCAGCAGCTGATTCACAAGCTCTCATTCATCTATATAAAAATTATTGTGATGAAAGAAATTGTTTGAGATGTAGGATTGGTTATCAGGTACTTACAAATTCATTTAAGCATTCAATTTAATGAAATTAATTCGTTTTATAGCATTTTTAGTGTTGGCTCAAGGCTTATTCTCTTGCGCCAATAGGGCAGCTGGTCCGACTGGTGGACCTAAAGATACTATACCTCCCATTGTTATTAGGTCTGTCCCAGAGAATGGTGCTATTAACTTCAGAAAAAAAGAAATTCTCGTTTATTTCAATGAGAATGTGACTTTAGATAAAATCAGCGAACATTTGGTTGTTTCGCCACCTCAAAAGCAACAGCCAGTGGTCAAAGCGAATGCTAAGCAGCTGAGCCTCAAGTTTGAAGATGAATTGCAAGATAGTACTACTTATAGTGTTTTATTCGGTGATGCGATTGTCGATTTGAATGAAAAAAATCCATTAAAAAACTATGTATTCTCCTTTGCTACAGGAAATGAAATTGACACGCTACAGATAGCTGGTAGACTCATACATGCTGAAAATCTAGACCCTGCAACAGGAGTATTGGTGGGCTTGCATAAAAATTTGCACGATACAGCCATTGTTAAAGAAAACTTTGTGCGAGTAGCGAAAACAAATGATGAGGGAGAATTTGTGATTACAAACGTAAAAGCTGGTGAATATAAGGTATATGCGCTTTCTGATACTAATCGAGATTTTATGCATCAACCAGGGGAAAGTGTAGCTTTTTATGATTCTATCGTTATACCCGAAGTGAAAACAATAGAACATGCTGATACAATCTGGCTTGATTCACTGAATATTGACACCATACATATTCATAGAGCATATAGCTATCATCCTGATAACCTGCTTTTAAAGCATTTTAAAGAGACTAAAAAGAGACAGTATTTAATTAAAGCTGAACGTGCTAATGAGAAGTATTTTCAGTTTGTTTTTAATGATAAACAGGATAGTTTGCCTGAAATCAAGCCCTTAAATTTTGATGTCGATGCGAAATTCTTGCTTCAAACCAATCTTACACAAGATAGTTTGGTTTATTGGATAAGCGATTCGATTGTATATCAGCAAGATACACTCAGTATGGAGGTGAGTTATTTCAAGTCTGACTCCATATATCAACTTGTACAACAAACCGATACCTTTAATTTGGCAATGAGGAAGCCCCGTGCAGCTAAAACCAAGCCTGGTAAAGAAGAGCTTAAAACAGTACCGCTTCTAAATCTCAAGACCAATCTATCTTCAAGTTTTGATGTATATCGCACTATCACCCTTGAAAGCGAAGAACCTTTGGCAACTATAGAGACCAGCATGATGCACCTATATCAAAAGGTTGATACGCTTTATGAACTCAAAGCTTTTGATTTTCAGCGACTTGACTCTATCCATCGACGGTTTGAGATTAAACATCAGTGGATTCCTGAACAGGAGTACAAGTTTGAAATTGATTCGGCAGCATGCGTTAGTATATATGATCGCAATACGGATAAACAAACTACGAGCTTCAAAATCAAGTCTTTAGATGATTATTCAACCCTGAAAATTGTCTTAGAAAGCTATGACCCATTGGCTGTTATACAGGTTTTAGATACTAAGGAAACGATTATACAAACCAAAGCTGCTATGGCGAAAGGGACTACCTTCGAGCACCTTAATCCAGGCGATTATTTTGTGCGATTATTCATCGATACCAACCAAAATGGTCTGTGGGATACAGGCGACTTAGAGGCACGTAGACAGCCAGAAGAAGTGATTTACTTCCATAAAAAGCTTAGTTTACGCTCTAATTGGGAATTAGAGGAAAGTTGGAATCACCTAGATGAAACTAAATTGAATTTGAAACCCGAGGAGTTAATACCGAAGAAAAAGAAGTAAAGAGCTAGGATTTATGATGTTTTACCTAGAATCCTCTTACCAGTTTTTAACCCTATTATCAATATAGTTAGCTCAATTATGTATCCATTGTTTTAATTCAGCTATAAAAGACATGTAATCGTTCACTCCATTATTCCAAACTTCATTATCAAGTGCCTGATAATTAGCTATGTTCTCAGCATTGATAT
>CAYVWK010000031.1:0-16508 GCA_964455235.1 uncultured Paludibacter sp. | reverse complement strand
GACATCATCCCTAAAGAAAAAACACAGGCGAATAGGAGAAGTTTTTTGTTCATCTTGAATTAAAAATTTATGCTTGCGGCCAAACCAAAGGCCATTTGACTTTTTGCTAATTGATTATACTGACCTTTATCTCTCAGTATAGAAGGCCTAATTTTCAGAGATAAATCAGGCGAAATATCGTAATCAAATAAATGCGCATCGACGAAAGCATCTATCAAAGTTAGGCCATAATACGCAATGGTAATGATGACGCTCAAATCTCGATTATAGCGCGATTTTTCCATACCCGATTTCAACAGGGTAGTAAAAGATGACTTCCCTCCATAGCTATCTATGGTGTAGCCATCAGGTATCAGCTCTAAATAACTGTTGGTGTTATCATCATCATCCACAATATCCAAATAGGCATTTTTATAGTTTACATATTGCCTTGAATTGTAATCTACAGCATAATAGCAGCCAAAAAAACCAGCATATACAATGGGTAATTTCCAATATTTACGATTGATAATTTGTCCATAACCTGGCACCACCGCCCCCAACCAAATCGCACGTATCGGATCAGGTTTAAAATCTAAATTGCGTGGTTGTACAGCTGCAGCCGCAGCCTCCTGTGCAATCAATATAGCTTGATGTTGAGCCTCCTGGAAATAGGCTGTATCTTGCGCTGTGACTATCAGTCCATCATCTGATTCATCTAGTTGATTTTCTTGCCCTAACAGCCTCGCAGATGACGCTATTAGAAAAAAGAAAAGCACTATGTAGGACGAATAACGCACAATGTTGTAGGAGCTTAGTTTTTTTCTAGATGATCTAATAACTCCATGATGCGCATCAAATCCTCATCATTTTTAAAAGGAATGGTAATTTTCCCTTTACCTTTTTCATTCGCTGAAAAACTTACTTTTGAACTGAATAGTCCGCTAAGTCGCTCTTGCAGAAGCTTATATTCTTCAGGTTTCACAGCTGTCTTCTTAGGAACAACTTGCCTTTCAAAAGCACCAGTTTGAGTATATAAACGCACCATTTCTTCTACTTTTCGTACAGAATATTCCTGTTTTAAAAGCAGTTCGTATAGTTGCAGTTGCGCAACGGGTTCGCTCAAACCGAGCAAAGCGCGCGCATGCCCCATATCAATTTTTTTATCTTTGATACCCATCTGGATTTCAGCAGGTAACTTCAATAATCTCAAATAGTTAGCTATGGTAGTTCTTTTCTTCCCTACCCTATCACTTAAACGTTCTTGTGTAAGTTGATATTCATCCATTAAACGGTAAAAAGAAAGTGCGATTTCAATGGCATTCAAGTCCTCGCGCTGAATATTTTCAATCAAGGCCATCTCCATCACCTGCTCATCAGCAGCGGTACGTACATAAGCGGGAATGGTCTGTAAACCCACCATTTTAGCTGCACGATAGCGGCGCTCTCCAGCAATAATCAGGTAAGTTTCATCTTCATTTTTCTTCAAAGTAATGGGAGAAATCACACCTAATTCGCGTATAGAAACTGCCAATTCTTCCAAAGCTTCTTGGTCGAAATGCGTGCGAGGCTGATTGGCATTGGTAACTATCAAATCCATGTGAATTTCATTGATAGAAGAGGATCCTGCTACATTATAATGATCCGTATCTATCAAGGCTCCTAAACCTTTCCCCAAACCTGTTGTCTTTGCCATGTTAATTTATCCTTTCCGTTTATGCTTTATTCTTCTGTATCAACTCTTTAGCTAAATCAATATAATTATTACTACCTTTCGATTCTGCATCGTAGAGCATGACTGGTTTACCATGACTTGGTGCTTCACTCAGCCGTACATTGCGACTGATAACCGTTTCAAATACCATATCCTCAAAGTGTTTTTTCACCTCTGCCAACACCTGATTAGCAAGTCGCAAACGATTATCATACATGGTCAGCAAAAACCCTTCAATCTCCAAACGAGGATTCAATTTACTCTTGATAATTTTGATGGTATTCAGCAGTTTGCTAATCCCCTCCAAAGCAAAATACTCACATTGAACGGGAATAATCACCGAATCAGAGGCGGTTAGGGCATTCACTGTAATCAAACCTAAAGAAGGAGAACAGTCGATTAAAATATAGTCATAATCAGGCTTCAAGGGTTTTAGAATATTCTCCATGATGCGCTCTCTATTATCCAAACCTAACATTTCAATTTCAGCTCCAACCAAATCAATATGAGAAGGTAAGATAGATAAATTCTCCATTTCTGTTGCATGGATAGCTTGCTGAACAGGCACTCCATCTATCAAACACTCATAAATTGTAAATTCAAGCGAACGAATATCTACACCTACACCAGAGGATGCATTTGCCTGAGGGTCAGCATCTACCAACAACACTTTCTTCTTTAAGGATGCCAAAGAAGCCGCTAAATTAATTGCAGTGGTGGTTTTTCCTACTCCTCCTTTTTGATTTGCTAACGCAATGATTTTGCCCATATTATGTAAGAATCGAGATTATAATTAGTACTAAAATGATGACTTTCAGAGCATCAAACATAAGCATGCATATTCTAAAGCCAAATAGGAAGGCAAAGGTAAGAAAATAAATTGATTTTTTATTTATCTTTGCAGCTTAGGTGAAGGATGAATTATCAACAATCATTCTGAGTGAAATTAAGATAATATGAATAAATTCAAGCTATTGAAACCCTCTCTATACTTTCTTTTAACGGCAATTATTGCAGTATATTTTACGCTTAAGCCTTTTCGTGTTGATTTTACGGAAGATAAGCGCTATAGCCTTGCCGACTACACAAAAGATTTGATGAGGGAAGTTGATGAACCTATCCTGATGACACTTTATCTTGATGGCGATTTGAATCCTTCTTTTTATAAATTAAGAAAGGCGACTCTTGATTTAATAGACGATTTATCATCTTATACTTCCAAAAAAATATTTATTTCCACTATCAATCCTTCTGAAGCAGGTTCTGAAGAGTTGCGTATGCAAAACTATCAAAAACTAGTTGATAAAGGCTTGATTCCTACGGATGTATACATGCGTGATCAGGCTGGAAATTCTATACGTACCACCCTATTTCCTTGGCTAGAAATTGCTTATAAAGGTCAAAAAGTACATATTGCTCTTCTGAAAAATCTGCAAAATTATTCAGGAGAAGAAAACATCAATCTATCCATTGAAAATTTAGAGTTTGAGATTGCAAGTGCTATCACGCGTCTATCCATTAAGGATGTAACAAGGATAGCTTTTTTAGAAGGACATGGCGAACTTGGTGAAGCTGAAACCTATCAAATCACACAGAGTTTAAGTCGTTATTATCAAATAGATAGAGGTGTTTTAGGTGATGATGCTTCTGCTCTTATTGACTATGAAGTGGTGATAGTAGCTGGTCCGCAAGAGCCGTTTTCTGAAGCCGAAAAGTATATTCTCGATCAATATATCATGTATGGTGGAAAATTAATTTGGTTGATAGATGGCGTACGTGTGGATAGAAAACAGCTCGCAACCCAAGCCCACTCGCCCGCAATCCCCCTCAATCTCAACTTGGAAGATATGTTCTACAAATATGGCGTACGCATTCAGCCCGTACTTATCCAAGACCTACAATGTTCATATCTGCCTGTCAATATCGCGCCTAAAAACGAAGCTCCACAGTTCGACTTGATGCCCTGGCATTTTAGTCCGCTGCTGTTAAGTGCTCAGCATCACCCTATTACCAATCATATAGGCGAAATCAAATCGGAATTTGTCTCTAGCATTGAACTCTCTACCAAAGCCACGCAATCATCTTATGCCGCTGCTTTACTTGCCAGCTCAAGTCAGTCACGCATCATCCATACACCAACCATCCTTTCTTTGGAAAACATGCAAGAGGAAGACGAAGTAAGTTTCAACTTGGGCTATCTCCCTGTTGCTGTGCTCATTGAGGGTCAATTCTCATCCAATTACCTCAATCGCATGCAGCCTCAAAATTTACTATATACCGCTCCTTTTAAAGGAGAAAGTTATCCTACTCAGCAACTTTTCATTGCGAGCAGCAGCATCATCAGAAATGAAACGAACGGTATTGCCAGCGACACCACTACCCTCCCTTTAGGCTACGATAGGGTAATGGATGTAAGTTTTGGTAATGAAAACTTCTTCGTGAATGCTGTAAACTACATGGCTGGAAATGCGGAATTAATTGATTTAAGGACCAAAGAATATACTATCAGATTATTGAATAAATATGTCAGTCAAGAAAAAAGGACAATACTGCAAATCGTCAATATTGTCCTTCCTTTATGTATTTTGTTATTTTGCGCACTTGCCATCTATTGGGTTAGGCGACTGAAATACAGCAAGTAAGCTATTTAGAATAGCTTCCAACCTAAGGAAATTACAAACGTACTGGTTGGCATGGTTACTTTTGATAAACCATCATCTGATTGGAATTTCCCAGCGATATCACGCACCAAGTTTAGTTTTGCATCAAGGGTAAACATGAATAAATCCAAGCCAACACCTGCTTCTAAATCCACTTGTGAGCTTTTAAAATCTTGGGCTAATTCCGACAAAGAAAAATCTCCACTTGAGAGGTTTTTGTACTCAAGTTGAGATCCAGCATTTAAAGCGATTTTGGGTCCGATATACGTTCTTAAATTAAGCACTTTGTTGTTGATAAGTTTATATCCCAAGAAAATAGGGATATCTACTGTGGATACATTCATGAATGTTTGAATATCCATAGTAGTATCATCTCCTGCATCAACATCCTGAATTTCAAACTCTTCCTTCTGAACAGTATATAAAAACTCAGGCTGAATATAAAATCTATCAAAATTAAAACGGGTAAAAATGCCTATTTGATAATTATTTGAGAATTCAGTTTTCAAATTATCTAAGCTATATTCTCCGTTAGTTATTGTATTTAAATTCTGAAGTGATAAAGTTGAATTATATCCAGCTTTAATACCAAAATTAAATTGTGCTGATGCTACCACAGCTATCATCACAAAAACTAGGGTTAAAAAATTTCGTTTCATAAGCTTTGTAATTAAATGATTTAAAATATTTACTAATTAGATGAGTTGTTTGCACAAAACGTTATAAATTTGGGGTAACTCTAGTAAATAAGGCTGCAAAATTATAAAAACTTTGTACAAGTCCACACTCAAGATTAATTTATTTATCTTTGCAAGTCAAATAGCATACAAAATAGACATAAAAACAGATAAGCATGAAACGTGCAATATTTCCAGGCACCTTCGATCCCTTTACTATTGGACATTACAGCATAGTAATGCGGGGGTTACAAATTTTTGATGAAATCATCATTGGTATAGGTGTCAATCATCTCAAAAAGACTTTATTTGATGAAGATAAGCGTTTAGACATCATTCAACAAGCTTTTAAGGATGAAGATCGTGTAAAAATTCAGGTGTATAACAGCCTGACTGTTGACTTTGCACAAGCTGTTGATGCTCAGTATATTCTGAGAGGTTTGCGTACGATAGCTGATTTTGAGTACGAGCGCACCATCGCCGACACCAACCGCATTTTGACTGGGGTTGAGACGGTCATTTTATTTACTGAAGCTGCTTATGCGCATATTTCATCTACAGTTGCGCGTGATTTGATGTCGTATGGAAAAGATATAACCGAGTTTTTGCCACCTCATGTCAAATTATAAACTGCGATTTCCGCATCCTAATCCCTAACTTTTTTTATGAATTTATTCAATAATGATCGATTTAAAATGATGCAAAAGATAAAAAACTCTCTAATTTACGTTTTGCTTAGTCTGATAAGCCTTAGTGTTTATGCTAATCAGAGCAATAAAACCTTCGAAACAAGCAAAAGTTTAAGTATTTTTAATTCGCTGATGCGTGAGTTGGATATGTACTATGTTGATACGCTTGATCATCAAAAATTAATTCAAACTGCCATAGATGAGATGCTGCGTAGTTTAGACCCTTATACCGTATATATACCCGAATCAGATGCGGATGATTTAAGCATGATGACTAGCGGTGAATATGGAGGGATAGGTGCTATCATCACTAAAACAAACGAAGGCGTATGTATATCAGACCCTTACGAAGGTATGCCTGCACACAAACACGGTTTAAAAGCAGGTGATCTTATCCTTGAAATTGATGGAGAAAAAACAGAAGGATGGTCGGTTTCTGAGGTAAGTTCACGTTTGAAAGGCACACCTGGCACTGAAATCAAACTAAAAATCCAACGTTATGGTCATAAAAAAACCATTCAGAAGAAGTTTTTGAGAGAGAAGATTCAAATTCCACCTATATCTTATTATTACGAAGCCGCACCCAAAATTGGCTATGTGCTATTGCATGATTTTACAGAGCATTCAGCTTTAGAACTGAAAGCTGTCATTCAAGAAATGGAAAAAACACACGGTATAGAATCACTTATTTTAGATTTGCGAGATAATGGTGGTGGATTGATAAGCGAAGCGGTGAAAATCATGGGCTATTTTGTTGAGAAAGGGACTGAAATCGTTAGCACAAAAGGGAAAGGGATGCAAGTCGACCAAGTATATAAAACTACCGTAGATCCAGTATTTCCAAACATGAAAGTAGCGGTATTAGTCAATGGAAATTCAGCTTCAGCTTCAGAAATTATAGCTGGCGCTATGCAAGATTTGGATAGAGCAGTAGTTGTTGGAGAGCGTACTTTTGGTAAAGGTTTGGTGCAAAACATCCGCCCAGTTACCTATAATGGGCATCTCAAAGTCACTACAGCAAAGTATTACATTCCTAGTGGAAGATGTATTCAGGCTGTTGAATACGATCAAAAAGATCAAAGTAAAGACAAAAAACGCATTCTTGATGCTAATACGCATGAGTTTAAAACTAGAAACGGTAGAATTGTGAAAGATGGTGGAGGTGTTATCCCTGATACGATCACACAAGAAGAGCCAAAAATCACTATCAGTTATTATCTATACACTAAAAATGCTTATTTCGATTTTGCGACGCGCTATGCTCATCAGCATGAAAAAATAGCTAATCCGCAAACTTTCAAGCTGACAGATGCTGAATATCAAGAGTTTAAAGAGTTCATCAAAGAACGAGGCATTACCTATACGACTGTCACCAAAAACAAGTTTGATGAAATGATGCAATATGCTAAGCTAGAAGGTTTAGATGAGGAAGCAAAAGAAGAATTAGAATCACTTCAGCAAAAATTAAATCCTGATATAGAAACGGGTTTAGATAAACATAAAGATGAGATTATCAAACACTTAGAATCTGAGATTATCAAAAGATATTACTATCAGAAAGGTGTAATTGAATATTCATTTCAATATGATGAAGATTTAAAAACTGCCACAAATTTATTGCAAGATGATGTTGCTTTCAAAAGCATCATCGAAGGGAAAAAGTAAAACACAAAGCAGGTGAAGAAAATCCGATATATATATAAGTATTGTATCCATTTTCTCACAGCCTTCAACACAAAAGGCTATGGAGTTCACTCCCCCTTTTTATTTCATCTTATACGAAATATCATGCGGGAAGAGGAGCCTTATTATGTCTTTCGAGGGATAGAAAGTCTTCGTCATCAATTAAAACATAATCACAAACACATCTATATTACCGATTTTGGAACTTCACCTAATCGAAAAGAACGCATCTCAACCATAGCGAATCACGCATTAAAAGGGGCATTTCAGGCACAGTTACTTTTTCGCATCATTCATCATATTCAGGCTAAAAAGGTATTAGAATTGGGCACCTCTTTAGGGATAACGACCATGTACTTAGCTAGTTCATCATCAGAAATAAATTGCATTACGATAGAAGGATGTCCAGCTATTAGCAAAATTGCAAAGCACAATTTTCAGCGTTTAGATTTGCAGAACATCAAATTAGTAAACGCACGCATAGAAGAGGTGTTAGGTGATATTTTAGCCGAAAACGGGATGCAGGATTTTGTTTATATTGATGCAAATCACCGCTACGAACCTCTTTTGCAATACTTTGAGCAAGTTTTAAACTTTACACATGCAAAAACTGTTGTTGTGTTGGATGATATCTATTGGTCACGCGAGATGGAGGCTGCTTGGAAGAAAATTAAAACGCATCCACAAGTAACAGCTACTATTGACGTGTTTTCTATGGGCATTGTTTTTTTTGATCCTGTATATCAAAAGAAACATTACAAAGTACATCTTTAGGATCATACCAATCTGGGAACCATCAACTTAAGCTCAATATTTATCAACTTACACTTATAAAATTAGTCTGAAATGAAAATATATACAAAAACAGGAGATGCTGGTAAAACAGGTTTAATAGGAGGCACGCGCGTATCGAAAAGTGATATGCGATTAGATGCTTATGGTACTGTAGATGAGCTAAATGCTCAAGTTGGTTATCTGATTAGTTTGTTAGAAGAGGAAGATATAAAAGCATTTTTATCCGACATTCAGCATAAATTATTCGTAGTAGGTTCGCATTTAGCCACCGATCAAACCAAGACTCAGCTCAAAGCAGCTTCCATATTGAATGCTGAAGATATCCACAAGATAGAATTAGAAATTGATCGCATGGATGCAACTTTACCCCCTTTAAAAAAGTTTATTTTACCAGGAGGAAGTCATGCCGCCGCAAGCAGTCATATCTGTCGTGCAGTTTCGCGAAGAGCAGAGCGCAAGATGATACATTTGTTAGAAGAGGGACTTCAAATTGATGCAGAAATATTGCAATACATCAATCGACTATCCGATTATTTCTTTATTTTATCAAGATATATCAATGTAAATCAAGGATTTAAAGAAATTTTCTGGGAACAGTAGCAATCATCAATTTTTTTTATATTTTTGCACAACCAAAAAAATCATGTTTAAAATTTTAATTATTGGTCAATATATGTATTGGACTTTAGAATTAGCATCAAAAATTGAGGACGCCCCTTGGCCAGCAACTAAGGATGAGTTGATTGACTATGCAATTAGATCCGGTGCGCCTTTGGAAGTGATTGAAAACTTGCAAGAAATTGAGGATGAAGGAGAGGTATATGAATCTATTGAAGATATCTGGCCTGACTATCCGAGCAAGGAAGACTTCTTTTTCAATGAAGAAGAGTATTAAGATTCCCTAAGAGCGCACAAATAAATTTAATACGACATATCATTTTCCGTATATTTTCAGTTTAAGTATCATAGCCGTGATTCATTGAATGTAAATTGAGCGGATATTAAATTGGCATGAGGAATATACAAATCAAAAAAAGACTATTAAGTTTACTGCTTACTTTACCCTTCTTGAGTTTTGTATATGCTCAGTTTGACTCTCAAACCAGTCAATATATGTTTAATCCTGCGGGATACAATGCAGCTGCGGTAGGAGAAACAAACAAATTGTCGGTAAAAGGGCAACATCGTCTGCACTGGTTAGGCATGCCAAACGGAGGGTCAACCACCATTTTCAACATCAACACCCCTTTTAAAATTGCAGGACAGAGGCAAGGAGTTGGTATCAACTTCGTGAATGATAAGGTGGGGCAATTAACCAATCAACTTGTTCATTTGCAGTATGCCTATAAATTTAAGATAGGCAAATCAAGCTTGAGTATTGGTCCGCAAGTAGGTTTTGTAAGTATTGGTATTCATGGTGATAGCCTTAGAGGACCACAAGTCTCTGTAGGTGATTATCATGATGTTAGTAACGACCCTGCCTTGCCGTCAACCGTGCTTGAAGGTTTTGGATTTGATATGGGGGTTGGAGTTTGGTTTTCAGTCAAGGACTTCTATGCAGGAGCATCTTATAGCCATGTCAATCAGCCTGTTATAGATTGGAGCGACACGCATATATACCGACCAGCCAGCACTTTATATTTGACAGGCGGATATAGCTTCACATTAAACAACCCCAAATACGAGTTACGCCCCAGTTTGTTGTTTAAAACAGACTTTGCGGGATATCAAGCAGAGCTTACTGCACTGATGATGTACGACGATCAATATTGGGGTGGGTTATCGTATAGGCTAGGAGATGCAGTCGTATTTTTAGCAGGCTTGCATGTAGGAGGAGGTTTCAGAATAGGATATTCTTTTGATTTGCCTGCTTCTCAGATGATTAGAGCTAGCTGGGGATCGCATGAAGTCATGATTTCATACGAAATTACGATAGACAAGGGCGACTCTTCTAAAAGACAATCCTACAAAAGCATTAGAATATTATAACAAACGTACTAATCTTCTGTGTTTTTCGTTATTTTATTGCGTTTTTCGTGTAAATTTGCATTTATTTGCTTAATATTGCAGCTTGAATTTGAAAACATCACTAAACATAAAATGTAGACATATGAATAAGTATGTTATGATAGCAGCATTAGTGCTGCTTACTTATGCTTGTAATAGACCAGTTGGAGAACTCACGGGGTATCCTAGTTCTTCCAAAGTAAACTTTACAGACACCAAACCTTATGGGATGCAATTCATCAGAAAAGGCACTTTTTTGATGGGTGCGCATGTACCAAATGATATGTTTCCTGGACGTGATATCACAAGACGAGTAACTGTTGAGTCATTTTTCATCGATGAGGCAGAGATTACAAATCATCAATATAAACAATTTATTTATTGGGTGCGAGATTCAATCGCATATCGTGAATTAATCAACATTGGAAGAGAAGAATACATGATTCAAGACCCTAATGATGAAAGCGATTCTATCCGTATTCGCTGGACACAAAGAATACGCTGGAACGATAGAAATGAAGATATACAAGAAGCCTTATCTTCTTTATTTTATCAAGGACATGATGATTTAGGAACACGTCAATTAAATCCACAACGCCTTATCTATAGGTATGAAATTTTCAATGATGACCAAGTTTCACTTCCTCGTAACAAATACAATTATGCAACCCGCTCCTATCAAGAGGGGGCTTACGTAAAAATTGACTCGACTTTCTTTGATGATAACGGACATTTAGTTACGCAAACGGTAAACAGGCCGCTAAGACATCGAAAAGACTTCTACTCATCACGTATGTTATACATTTATCCTGATACTTTAACTTGGACACGTGACATTCGTTTGTCGTACAACGACCCCAAAATGAAGATGTATTTTAGTGATAAGAACTACAGCAACTACCCCGTAGTAGGTGTAACTTGGGAACAAGCAACTGCTTTCTGTCATTGGAGAACGAAAATATACAACGATACGCATAAAGTCAAAACAGAAGCATACCGTCTGCCTTCAGAAGCTGAATGGGAATTTGCAGCTAAAGGGCGCGACAAAGATGCTATCTATCCTTGGAAAGGGACATCTTTAGTGGATGAGAAAAAAGGTTGCTATTTAGCGAACTTCAAACAAACACGAGGCAACTATGTTAGCGATGCAGGAGTTACCACCAAACCAGTGAGGTCATACAATACTGCACCCAATGCAAATGGCTTGTATGATATGGCTGGTAATGTGGCTGAGTGGACTGCTACGGCTTATTTCGGTACGACCAACATGGCTACTGCCGATCTCAATCCAAACTTTGAATACAATGCGCGAGCAGAAGACCCTATCAATATGAAACGTAAGGTTGTAAAAGGAGGCTCTTGGAAAGACATACCCTATTATCTGCAAAGCGGAACTCGTACCTATGAGTATCAAAATGTTAGTCGCCCTTATATCGGTTTCAGATGTGTTCGTTCATTTAAAGGTGACATTTAATTATAATCATAAAATCAGCGTATAGCCATGATGGATAAAATAAGAAAAGGCTCAGTTAAAGTCTCTCTAAAAGATAGATTGTTTAGCTTTGGATACGGAATTGGAGCCTCAGTGGTAATTATTGGAGTTCTCTTCAAACTAATGTACTGGGAAGGTGCAGACATTATGCTTACTGTAGGTTTGGTTACAGAGGCTTTGATTTTCGCTATGAGTGCGTTTGAAAAACCGCTTAAAACCTATGAGTGGGATAAGTTGTTTGATTTTGAAAGTGGACAAGTTGATTTACGTCTGAATGGTGGATTCAAATTTAAAGCTCCACAAGTAAACGGAGATAGTCACGAAGGACAAGTAGATGAAGCGACAGAAAAACAAGCTACAGATGCTCCTCCTATGTATCATCATCATCAACCCTCTGCGGTTGCTCCAACAGTGGCAAGTCCAAGTGCTGCTCCTGCAACACCAACTTCTCCATTCACTGCTTCCCCAGTAGCCTCTCCTGTAAGTGCTATCCCAGTTGAAGGTGCGGTGCCATATGCAGCAATGCCTCCCATCCCATCACTGAATGATGAGGATGCACAGAAATTGAGTCAAAGTATTCAAAATTTGACTGATACGGCTAATAAACTAAACGTAATTGCTTCTATTTCTGTTGAAGCACAGAAGTTTACAGATAGCATACAAGAAATATCAACCAATACTTCTAAATATGCCGCAACTCAAGAGGGTCTTATCAAAGCAGCTGGAAATCTACATCAGGCTTATGAAAGATTGAGTTTAGATACTGAGAAGATTGAGATGAATACGCAAGAATACCGAACAAAAATTGAGCGTATCAATAATAATTTAGCGGGCATGAATTCCATCTATGAAATTCTGTTGAAAGATATACATTCACAATCTGTCAACTTCCATAATCAGACTGAAATATCGAAAAGGATGTCGGATGAAATGCAGTCTGTTACCCGTGAAATGGGCAAGTTAGTAGGTATCTCTGATGATTTCACAGTGGCTACTAATCGAATAAAAACAAATGCTTCAGAGTTAGCAGATACAGTGGCTAAGCTGAATTCAATTTATGGAAACATGCTCAATTCATTGAGTTAAGATAAAGAATAGTGTAATATTATGGGTGGAACCAAGAATTGTCCGGAAACCCCGCGACAACGAATGATAGGAATGATGTATTTAGTACTGATAGCAATGTTGGTACTGAATGTTTCCAGTGAAATTCTCAATGGATTTAAGTTGGTTGATGATAGTTTACATACTTCTACACTATCCATCAAAGAACAAAATGCTCGTCTTTATCAAGAATTTAATGCCCTCTACCAACGTAATCCACAAAAAGTTGGGGAGTGGTTAGAAAAAGCAAATCAAGTACGAAAAGAAGCAGATGAATTGTGCGATTACATCCATGATTTTAAAGTGGATATATTAAAGTTGGCAGATAAAGAAAAAGCAGATACCATCTATGCTCGCACTATATTTCACAAGGAAAATTTGACTGTTCCCTCTCATTATGGAGTTCGATTAGGCAAGGGTGCTAAACTGAAAAATAAAATTGAAGAGTATCGTGAACTGATGATTGAATTATCAGAAAATGAAAGAGAAAAAGAAGGGTTCAGGAGTATTTTTTCCACTGAAGATATCAATAACAAGCCTTGGGAAACAGCTATCTTTGAAAATGTACCTGTTTCAGGAGCAATCACAGTACTTACCAAGTATCAAAACGATGTGCGCAACACCGAATCGAAGATGATTCAATCGCTCAAAGAACATATTGATGATGGAGATACACGGGTAAATAAATTTGATGCATTTGTTGTTGCTGAGTCAAATTATGTGATGCAAGGACAAGAATATCGGGCTAAAATTGTACTTGCTGCTATCGATACCACCAAAATCCCTAATATCTATATCAACGGTTCAAAAATGCCTGGCAACAACTATGTTGTAACGCCTTCTCGCTTGGGGGAACACTCCTACTCTGGGCATATCGAATTACTCGACAATATGGGAGAATTGCAACGTTTTAACTTTACCAGTAAATACAATGTAGGAAAGCCAGCTGCTATTATTTCCAATGATGATTTGAATATCCTTTACAGAGGTTTTGATAACAATATCAGTATCTCAGCTCCTGGTATCCCAACTGAAAATCTTAGAATCACTGTGAATGGCGGAACTGCAACACCCACTAGCTCAGGAAAATACATTATTCGCCCTACAGCCAACAGTGTTGAAGTAACCGTTATCGGGAATATAGGCGGAAAACAAATCAACATGGGAAGTAATATCTATCGGGTGCGTCAACTTCCTGACCCCAAGCCCTATGCTTCTTACAAAGATAATAATGGTAACATAAAAAGTGTGTTTGATGGCAGTGTGCATGGTCCGACCTTCGTAGCTGGCGACCCAAAAGTGACTGCTGGATATGGTGAAGATGCTTTGGTGCAAGCAAACTTTAGAGTGCTCTCTTTTTCTATACGTATTGGAAGAAGATCCTATAACTCTAATGGACCTAACTTCTCACAAGAGCAATTGTCGATTATCAATGGATTACCCTCAGGCACTCCTCTGATTATCCAAAGGATTTTGGCTGTTGGTCCCGATGGTGTACAACGTAATCTCTCTGCTGTAGCAATAGAGGTCATGTAGTTTAGTTTGACACTTAAATGAATGTTAACAATATATTTTATACTCAATAAAATTTGAAATAATGAGACTAAGAATTTTACTTATAAGCACAATTATCTTGATTTCTGGAAACTTTATTCAAGGTCAAGATACGGATAACTTATTCTTTTTCAAGGATAATGGTGCGATAAACTACAACGAAAATATCAGCAATGACTTGGGCTATACACTTATTCATTTAGACAATAGAGCTGATGATGTAGTATGGGCTCATATAGTGTATAAAGTTATCGATTTAAGGGATAACCTAAACTCTCAATTGGCTTTTCCCGTTGAGAGAGATGTGCATTACAAAAATTTATTTAGAGTAATTACGGAAGCTATATCTAAAAATGTTCCTGTATACTATCCAAATGAATCGGATATTACCCCTAACTTTGACATTTCCAATGCTGTGGCAACCAACAAGCTATCCGATGCTTTTTATATCGAGACTAATGTAGCTGGTGCGCAATACATCGACCCTCTTTTTGAAGTGGATACGCTTACAAACACCATCACGGTTAATAATCGTATTTACGACCGATTTGCTAAACGTGTGAATAAATTCATGATTCAGCAGGTATTCTATTTTGATAAAAACCTCTCTATGATGAGAAGTAAAATCATTGGTATTGCACCCATGCTCCGTTCCGAAGATGCCGATTTACCTGATTTTTCTTTCTTGGAAGAAGATAGCTCCAATGAAAATGGAATGGATTTACAAGATCTAAAAAGCACCTTACGTGAATCTGTTTTAGCTTGGTTATTATATGATGATTTAAAAGCTACTTTTTCATCTCAATTAGTTTTCCAAGAGAGCAATATAGCACAAAGAATGAGCTATCACGAGTTCTTCACCAAAAAGATGTTTTCTGCCTATCTTATTGGAGATAATAATTCCATTAAGCAACTCTATTATAATACTTCCAAATTAACACCAGAGCAATTAATGGTAAATTTGGAAACTATCCAAAGAAAGTTAGTTGAAATTGAATCCAATTTATTCCATAGATAAAACTGCAAAGCTCTACCAGTTTGCAATATTGAACTTATCTACACACTAATTGTTTTTTATTTTATGAATATTGCAAGTTTACTTTCTGGGGGCGTCGACAGTTCAGTTGTTGTACATCTATTAAAAGAAGCTGGTTATCAACCTGATTTATTTTATATCAAAATAGGTATGGATGATGATGAGCTACTGCATTGTAGCTCTGAAGAAGACATTGAATTAGCCAGTCTGATAGCCAAACAATATGGCTGCAAACTCGACATTATTGATTTACATAAAGATTATTGGGATACAGTTGTAGCATACACTATTGATAAGGTACGCCAGGGATTTACGCCCAATCCAGATGTAATGTGTAACAAACTTATTAAGTTTGGTGTTTTTGAGCAAAGAGTGGGTAAACACTACGATAAAACCGCGACGGGTCATTATGCTACTACCATTGAAGAAGATGACAAAACCTATCTTGGAACCGCCAAAGACCCTTTGAAAGACCAAACAGATTTCTTAGCACAAATCAATCATCTACAAGTATCAAAATTAATGTTTCCATTGGGGCATTTAATGAAAGATGAAGTGCGCATTATTGCAGAAAAAGCCAAACTTCCATCAGCCAAACGTCAAGACAGTCAGGGAATTTGCTTCCTTGGAAAGGTCAATTACAATGATTTTATTCGCAGGTATTTAGGCGAGAAAGAAGGTCCTATAGTAGAATTGGAAACAGGCAAAATCTTAGGTACTCACAAAGGTTATTGGTTTCACACTGTTGGTCAGCGCAAGGGTTTGGGACTATCAGGCGGACCGTGGTATGTCATCCGCAAAGACATAAAAGCAAATGTTATTTGGGCTTCAAAAGGCTATGATGTAGAAGCTGCTTATGGCAATGAATTTCAGATGCACGACTTCCATTTCATTACCGAAAATCCATGGGAAGATGCCAGCAAGGGCATAGACATCAGCTTCAAAATTCGTCACACCCCCGACTTCACTTCAGGCAAAATTTACAAAACTGCAAAAGGCTATAAAGTCATTTCCTCCGACAAACTACAAGGCATCGCACCAGGTCAGTTTGGTGTTATCTACGATGCTAATCATAGGGTGTGTATTGGTAGTGGGGAGATTAGGGCGTAATATTTGGA
>CAYVWK010000030.1:15620-17110 GCA_964455235.1 uncultured Paludibacter sp. | reverse complement strand
AACAACTCAACGACTCAACAACTCAACGACTCAACAAACATTCAACATTAATCAACTCAACATCTCAACATCTCAACAACTAAACAAACTTTACAAACTTTTAACTAACATATTATGATAGAAATAATGGATACCACTTTACGTGATGGTGAACAGACTTCAGGGGTTTCGTTTGGAACTACTGAAAAGTTGGGCATCGCGAAGTTGCTTTTGGATGAGTTAAAGGTGGATAGGATTGAAATTGCCTCTGCTCGTGTGTCGGACGGTGAATATGCAACCATCAAACGGGTGGCAGAATGGGCTCAAAAGCATGGGTATATTGACAGATTAGAGGTTTTGGGCTTTGTTGATGGTACTGCCTCGCTCAATTGGATTCAAACTGCTGGTTGCAGGGTGATTAACCTACTTTGTAAGGGTTCTGAACATCACTGCAAATATCAATTACGCAAAACAGCCGAAGAGCATGTAGCTGATATCAAAAAGGTTTTAGCGAACGCTCGTGAAATGGATATATTAGTGAATATCTATTTGGAAGATTGGTCGAATGGAATGCGTAATTCAGAGGATTATGTTTATTATATGATTGATAATCTGAAAGATGAATCTATCAAACGTTTTATGCTTCCTGACACTTTAGGCATTCTAAATCCCTCAGAAGCATATCTTTTCTGCAAAAAAATGGTGGATCGCTACCCTACTCTACACTTTGATTTTCATGCGCATAATGATTATGATTTATCGGTTGCCAATGTAATGGAAGCAGTAAAAGCTGGTGTGAAAGGCGTTCACGTTACGGTGAATGGTTTGGGTGAAAGGGCTGGAAACGCTCCCCTATCCAGTGTTTTAGCGGTGTTGCATGACCATCTCAATCAGCAAACTGCTATCGATGAATCTAAAATCAATAAGGTCAGCAAGTTGGTAGAAATGTTTTCAGGTATTCGTATTCCTGCTAATAAACCAGTTATTGGAGATAATGTTTTTACGCAAGTTGCTGGTATTCATGCCGATGGCGATAATAAGCATAATCTTTATTATAATGATTTGATGCCTGAACGTTTCGGCAGGGAAAGGGTATATGCACTTGGTAAGACTTCGGGTAGAGCAAACATCCTCAAAAATCTTCAACTGCTTGGTATTGAGTTGGATGATGAGATGATGGCTTTGGTAACACAACGCGTTATTGAATTAGGAGATAAAAAGGAAATGGTCACTATTGATGAACTTCCTTATATTGTTTCAGATGTAGTGAAAAATGCTAATAATCAGCAGTTTGTTAAGGTGTTGAATTACAATTTCACGACTACCAAAGGTTTACGTCCAATGGCGAGTGTGAAAATGGAAATCTGCGGAGAAATCTACGAACAATCCTCTGCCGGTGATGGTCAGTACCACGCTATTTCAAAAGCGATGTACAAAATCTACAAAAAACTCAATAAACCCACACCTGAATTGGTTGATTATGAAGTGGTTATCCCTCCAGGTGGAAAAAC
>CAYVWK010000030.1:0-15520 GCA_964455235.1 uncultured Paludibacter sp. | reverse complement strand
ACACAAAAATAAATTGCAAAAAGTAACAAGAATGTGCAAAACTTTTATTAAAAGACACAAATATTGGACTTCGTCGCTTAACAACTCAACATCTCAACAACTAAACAACTCAACAATTCAACAATAATAATCATGTCAAAACAATTAAACATCGCAGTATTAGCAGGTGATGGGATTGGTCCTGAAATCACCAAACAAGCTTTAGAAGTTACAAAAGCAATTTGTAAGAAGTTCGGTCATACCTTGAATTACGAGGAAGGTATAACAGGTGCAACCGCTATTGATAAAGTTGGTGAGCCTTATCCGCAAGCTACGCACGACCTGTGTATGCGTTCGGATGCAGTGCTTTTTGGTGCTATCGGCGATCCAAAATACGATAATAACCCATCAGCAAAGGTACGTCCAGAGCAAGGTTTATTAAAAATGCGCAAAGACTTAGGTTTATATGCCAATATCCGTCCTGTAACGACTTTCCCATCCTTATTACATAAATCGCCTTTACGTGCTGATTTAGTGGAAGGTGCAGATTTTATGTGCATACGCGAACTTACTGGTGGTATGTATTTCGGTCGCCCGCAAGGTCGTAGCGAAGATGGTAATACCGCTTATGACACTTGCGTTTACACACGCGAAGAAATTGAGCGCATCATGCACTTAGCTTATAAATATGCTGGACAACGTCGCAAGAAAGTAACGATGGTTGACAAGGCTAATGTCATAGCAACCAGTCGACTATGGCGTGAAATCACCCAAGAAATTGCACCTCAATATCCTGATATTGAGACAGAATATATGTTTGTGGATAATGCAGCTATGCGCATCATTCAGTGGCCTAAAAGCTTTGACGTATTGGTAACAGAAAATCTTTTTGGTGATATTTTAACCGATGAGGCTTCTGTAATTACGGGTTCTTTAGGCATGCTACCCTCCGCATCTATTGGTATTCACACCTCTGTGTTTGAACCCATTCATGGTTCTTATCCACAGGCGGCAGGGAAAAACATCGCTAATCCTTTAGCAACCATTCTTTCAGCAGCATTGATGTTTGAATATGCCTTTGAAATGATGGAAGAAGGAGCACTTATCCGCGAGGCTGTAAATGCAAGCATGGATGCTAAGGTAGTTACAGAAGATATTGCAGGAGATGGCAAAGCTTATTCTACCTCTGACGTTGGAGAATGGATAGTCGATTATATCAATCAAAAAAAGATATAATAAAATATTAATGATTTCTCAAGGAAAGTCTTGAATTAAATTGTACTTTTGCAGCAATGTTAAACATTTAAGATTATTATCATTTATGCCTATTTTAAATTCAAAGTTTAAGGTATTTTCTGGAACCAATAGTCGCTATTTAGCGGAAAAAATCTGCTCAAGTTTAGGATGCCCCGTAGGAAACATGAATGTTGAACATTTTGCAGACGGAGAATTTGCAGTTTCTTTTGAGGAATCAATTCGTGGACAATACATCTATCTCGTTCAATCAACTTTTCCTAATTCTGATAATTTAATGGAACTTTTGTTGATGATAGATGCTGCAAAACGTGCCTCTGCTTATAAAATCATTGCGGTGATGCCCTACTTTGGATGGGCGCGCCAGGATAGAAAAGATAAGCCGCGTGTATCTATAGGAGCTAAGTTAATTGCTGATTTATTGAGCGTTGCAGGTGTCGATCGCGTGATTACTATGGATTTACATGCCGATCAAATCCAAGGGTTTTTTAATGTCCCAGTGGATCACCTCTATGCTTCTCGCATTTTCGTACCTTATATTGAATCACTAAAATTGCCTAACTTGGTAATTGCGTCACCAGATGTAGGTGGCTCTAAGCGTGCTGGCACTTACTCTCGCTTTCTTCATGTGCCTATGGTATTATGCCACAAAGCACGTGAAAAAGCCAATGTAGTTGGCGAAATGCGTATTATTGGTGACGTACAAGGAAAAGATGTAGTGATTGTCGATGATATGGTTGATACTGCAGGCACTCTCTGCAAGGCAGCAGATTTAATGATGGAAAACGGTGCAAATTCAGTGCGTGCCATCGTTACACACGGTGTGATGTCGGGTAATGCAACTGAGCGCGTTATGAATTCAGCTTTAACTGAAATCGCCTTTACCGACTCCATTCCATTTGATTGCGAAACCTGCGATAAAGTAAAAATCCTAAGCTGTGCTGATACTTTTGCCGATACAATCCAACGCGTTCAAACACATCAATCTATTTCAGCACAATACATTGTAAGGTAGATTCTCAAGTTATACTTCAAATATTAGCTATTAATGCAAAAAAAAGAGGACTGTTGATGTCCTCTTTTTTTGTATCTATTGATAAATCATTAATAACCCAAAGCCTTTTCTACCTCATCAAGTTCTTTACTCATATTCAATCTATAATATAAGTTTTTCAGATTTCTCTTATAAGTCAACTCTTCAGGGTTGAGTTCATCTGCTTTTTTGAAGTAATCTACAGCTTCTTTATACATAGTTTCTGTATTTTTCTTTGCAAGATTAAATTCTTTATCTGATTTATAGGCTGCTTCATCCATGATAATTTGTGCCTCATCAACAATAATAAAACCTAAACCAGCGTAAGCATCCGCAAAAGAGCTATCCAATTCAATGGTTTTCCTGTAATACGAACGAGCTTGATCATAATCTTTCTCTATCTCATAGATTTTACCATATATATAGTAATACACAGCTTCCTCTGGAGATACTGCAATAGCTTTATCTACATAAGATTTTGACTCTACCAAACGATTGTTACTGATGAAATAGTTGATAAGATTTTGAATAAACCAAGGATCATCAGGCATTAATTCAAAACCTTCTTCTAAAGTTTTAAGGAAATTAACGGTGTCTTTTACTTCAACATACTCTTCATAAAGCATTTTATAAACATTGGATGTTTCGTAATTGTCTCCTTTCATACTCTCGTGTATTTCAATCGCTCTATCCCATTTATCAGCATTACGTGCAGCAATTGCATTGAAATACTTAGATTGATAATAGGTAGAATCCAAGGTCAATTGACCTTTCATATAAGGGAGTTCGTTGATAGATAGATAGGCATCAAAGATTTTCATTGCACCTTCATAATCTTTTTTCTCATCAAACAAAGTAGCTGCAGGGAAGAAAAAGCAAGTTTTATCATTGAAATATTCTTTTAGCTTATCCTTGATATCTTTCTCATATTTCGGCTTCACTGGTTGACCTTTTTTATTTACCTGATTTTGGTCAAGTTCATAAGCTTTAATGAGATAATTCATGGACTCTATAACAGCATTACCTTTTTTGACAAAGTCAACTGTTTTACCCAAAGCCATTTGTTTGTAATACTCTTCATTTTCTTTGTAGCCAATCAAACCAGCCACATGCCATGTACGAGGATCATCTTTAGTCGTAGGTTCTTCAAGAGCTTCTTTGATAGCTTCACGAGCTGCCTTAAAGTCAGGAGTTTCCATCAATGCTAAGTTCCTAGCCTTTGTTACGTTTTTCTTTTGTGCATATCCTATTGATACACTTAACAGTATCAATAGCGACAATATTACTCTTCTCATGATTGAAATTTTTTGGGGTTTCTTAATTTGGATATACTTATAATATTAAAATTTATTCTTCTCGATTTGATTCTTCAACTGATTGATTATCAACTGTGCTATCTGTAGTATTATCTTCAACATTCTCTTCAACAGCATTTTCTACAACAGCAAGATCGTCTTCTTCGGTTTCAGTCAAGACTTTGCATACAGATGCGATTTCATCATTTCTTTTTTCAAGATTGATGAGGCGAACTCCCTGAGTAGCTCTGCCCATCACACGAATATCAGCAACATGTAAGCGGATGACTATACCGGAAACATTGATGATCATTAAGTCGTCTTCATCATTAACGTTTTTAATAGCGACTAATTTCCCGGTTTTTTCAGTGACATTGATGGTTTTGACACCCTTACCTCCACGTTTAGTGATGCGGTAAATAGGTTCGCCATTTTCATCATCAATTAAGGAACGTTTTCCATAACCTTGTTGGGATACAACCAATATGGTTTCGTCAACTTCCTCTTTGCCAACACAAATCATACCAACGACCTCATCCTGACCGTCTTCATCGAGGCGCATACCAATTACACCAGTCGCAGTACGCCCCATAGCACGCACATCAGATTCATGGAAACGAATCGCTCTACCGTTACGGTTTGCCATGATAATTTCAGATTCGCCATCTGTCAAGCGCACCTCAATAAGCCTATCATCTTCGCGCATATTAATAGCAATTACACCATTAGAGCGTGGACGAGAATAAGCCTCAAGAGAAGTTTTCTTAACAATACCATTTTTAGTTCCGAAGATGATATAATGTGAGTTGATATACTCCTCATCATCCAACCCTTTCACACGGATGAAAGCATTCACTCTATCATCAGGCTCAATATTGAGCATATTTTGAATAGCTCTTCCTTTAGAGTTTTTACTTCCTTCAGGAATTTCATAGACTTTCAACCAATAGCATTTACCTTTTTGTGTAAAGAACATCATGGTGTTATGCATAGAAGCTGGATAAATATGTTCGATGAAATCTTCATCGCGCGAATCGCTACCTTTTGATCCAACACCACCTCGACCTTGCGCTCTAAATTCAGCCAAAGGAGTACGTTTAACATAGCCAAAACGAGAAATGGTGATAATCATTTCATCATCAGCATAGAAATCTTCAGGATTAAACTCTTCAGAAGCATATACGATATCAGTACGACGCACATCACCAAACTTCGCTTTAACCTCCATCAATTCTTCTTTGATGATAGCCATGCGAAGCTCAACTTTAGCAAGAATATCTTTCAAACGTTCGATAAGTGCTAATACTTCTTCATACTCAGCACGAAGCTTATCTTGCTCCATACCAGTCAGTTGACGCAAGCGCATTTCAACAACAGCACGGGATTGAATTTCAGATAAACCAAAAGCTTCCATCAAGCGCGAACGAGCTTCGTCTGGTGTTTTTGAGTCGCGAATGATGCGAATAGCCTCATCTAAATTATCTAAAATAATCATGAAACCTTCGAGTAGATGCGCTCTTCTCTCAGCTTCAGCCAATTCAAATTCAGTTCTGCGAGTTACAACCACATGGCGGTGCTCAATAAAGTACTTAATCAGTTCTTTAAGGTTTAATAAACGTGGTCGGCCATTTACCAATGCAATATTATTCACACTGAAGGAAGACTGCAAAGCTGTAAATTTATACAGCATATTGAGCACTACAGATGAATTAGCATCACGTTTCACATCCACAACGATACGCATACCTTCACGGTCAGATTCATCGTTGATATGAGCAATACCCTCTATTCTTTTATCTTCAACTAAAGCAACAATGGCTTTAATCAGTTCAGCTTTGTTGACCAAATAAGGAATTTCTTGGATGATAATCTTCTCACGTCCAGAAGCTTCCACTTCAATATCCACTTTTGAGCGAATCACTACCCTACCTCTACCCGTTTCAAAGGCTTCCTTCACACCTGCATAGCCATAGATAGTACCACCCGTTGGAAAATCAGGAGCTTTCACATATTTCATCAACTCACCGATTTCAATATCGTGGTCATCAATATAAGCCACACAAGCATCCAGGACCTCTGATAGATTGTGAGGAGGCATATTAGTGGCCATACCCACTGCAATACCCGACGAACCATTCACCAAAAGATTAGGAATGCGGGTAGGCAATACAACAGGTTCTCTTAGTGTATCGTCAAAGTTATTTTGAAAATCAACTGTATCTTTATTGATATCAATCAGCATTTCCTCTGCAATTTTGCGCAGACGAGCCTCTGTATAACGCATAGCAGCTGGACTATCACCATCCACCGAACCGTAGTTACCTTGTCCGTCAACCAACGGATAACGCAGTGACCAAGGTTGCACCATACGAACCAAAGTGCCATAGATAGAGGAGTCACCATGTGGGTGATACTTACCCATCACTTCCCCAACTATCCTTGCCGATTTTTTATAAGGTTTATCCGAATTATTGCCTAACTCATTCATACCGTATAAAACACGGCGGTGAACAGGTTTAAAACCATCACGAACATCAGGCAAAGCTCTGGAAACTATCACCGACATTGAGTAGTCGATGTACGACGATTTCATTTCTTCGTCAATATTTACTCTAATAATTCTCTCTGTATTCATCATCTATGAAGTATATTTTTACTTTTCAAAAAATCACGCTAAAGTAGTGTTTTTTTATGGATTGTACAAGTGATTTAAGGGATTTTTTAATTGTTTTTTTTACGTTTGATGGCATCTCGAATTCTAACAGCTAATTCGTATTTTTCATCTTCAATAACCATATTCAATAACTCTTCTAAATCTTCAGCTGGAACAATATCAAGTTCCTCATTAGTAAGGTCTTCGGGTTTAATTACTGTTCTTTCTTCCTCCAGATTACTCTCGCCTAATATAGATGGGTCGATTTCAACACCCACAATTTTAAGAATTTCTTCTTTTATATAGATATCGCATTCTGCACGTATAGCAAGCGCTATGGCGTCAGAAGTACGCGCATCTACTACCATCACCACATCTTCTTTTTTCAGATGAAGTTCAGAATAAAAAATATCATTAATCATATCAGAAATGACAACCTTCTCTATTTTAGATTCAAAAACACTCAAAAGTGTCAAAATTAAATCGTGGGTTAAAGGTCGTGGTGCTTTCTTTTTGTTCATTTTCATGGCTATGGATTGCGCTTCTGGTTCGCCTATCATCACGGAAAATCGTCTATTACCTGTAAATTCGGACAATATCAAACCGTAAGTTCCCACAACACGTTGATTATATACCAATCCTGATACTTTTAATTTTATTTCTGATGACATATTACTGAAATTTTAGATCGTACTTTACTACCTATAAGCATGTTATAGAATGGTTCTCCATTCAAAAACACGGAATAAACACAAAGATAGCCTTATTTTATGAGTTGTTAAATTTTTTGTGCTAAAAAAATAGTACTTTTGTGACCGATTGAAGAATTTACCCCTATGCGTCGATCATCCAACATATTAATACGAAATAAACGGGCAACTTTCGATTATGAGATTATCGAAAAGTTCACTGCTGGTATTCAACTTTTTGGTACTGAAATTAAGTCTATACGTGATGGAAAAGCCTCTTTAACAGAGACCTATTGTATTTTTATCAATAATGAATTGTGGGTAAAAAATATGCATATAGCTACTTATTTTTTTGGTACCTACAATAACCATGATGTAAGGCGTGACAGAAAGCTGCTTTTAAATCGTAAGGAATTAAATAAATTGAGTCGTGCAATCAAGGAGACAGGTCTGACTATCATCCCTATTCGTATGTACATTAACGACAAAGGTTTAGCGAAGTTGGATATAGGTTTGGCAAAAGGTAAGAAAAACTATGATAAACGTCAATCCCTCAAAGAGAAAGATGCTCGAAGAGAGATTGACCGTTCGCAATTCTAGATACGGCTATTCTTCCGTATTTTTCTTTTTATCTTTCCCTATTGTTTTGGTATATAGGAATCGTTTAATTTTCTGAGAAGCTGTTTTCTCAAAAGGTTCTTCCATAATATCGACCCTCTTAATTTGAGAGAATTTATTCAGTTTTTCATTGACTTCATTGGTAAAATTAGTTTTCCAATCATGAAACTGATGTTTCTTTTCACCCAAAATTTGCTTCCAGTTTTCATAGTATTTTTCTACGGCTTCAATATCCAATAGGACTTTAGCTACTAGTACGCCATCCTCCTCTATAACTAAGGATTCAACAACATAATCAATATTATTGATAACTGATTCAATATCTTCAGGATAGATATTTTCGCCCCCAGCACCTACGATGGTATTCTTCATACGACCTTTGATAAAGAGGCGTCCGCGCTTGGTCATTTTGCCAAAATCACCTGTTCTAAACCATCCGTCTTCCATTAAAACCTCTTCAGTGGCTTCAGGGTTTTTATAATAACCTTGCATCACATTCGGACCTTTTGCCCAAATTTCACCTACCCCTTTTTCATTAGGTTCATGAATTTTCAATTCCACACCTTTAAGTGGGAATCCAGTCGAATGCAATTTAGTTTGATGAGGTGCTGCTCCTGCTAAGAGCGGTGCTGTTTCGGTTAAACCGTAACCAATAGCATACGGAAATTTTCCTTCTTTCAGGAAACGCTCCACACGCGAATCCAATTTAGCACCACCGATGCCAAAGAATTGCAATCTACCACCAAAGGTTTCGTATAATTTTTTCCCTGCTACCCTGTGAATTAACCATCTGAATACCGCAGTTTTATAAATCATGCGAGAAAACTTATCTTTGGTAAATTTCCCCTGCACCTGTGATTTATATATCTTTTCCATAATCAATGGAACAGACATCATAACGGTAGGCTTAATTTTAGCCATAGCAGGTATCAACGCTGATGCTGTTGGTGGTCGCTCCAAATAATATACAGAAGCTCCATACATTACGGGATACAGCATTCCTAAAGCATTTTCATAGGTATGCGATAAGGGTAAAAAGGATAAGAAAACATCCTTTTCGCTGATAGGAAACATGTGATATGCAGCAGCAGCCACATGCACCATATTTTTATGTGTAAGCATAACGCCCTTTGAACGCCCTGTTGTACCAGAAGTATAAATAATAGAGCCTAAATCGGATTCTAACACTTCAACATCTGGTGCTTTTATTTGTTTAGGCTGATTCAGCTCTTTAAGGATACTAAAATCATCTAACTTGATAATTACTTCCAAAGAAGGTATATTCAAATCTTTTACACGTTGAAATAAACGCTCACTAACAAATAAAGCCTTTGATTCAGAGTGATTTAACACATTATCTGTTTCATCAGCCGTAAAATCAGGAAGGATGGGAACAATCACTAAACCTTTTGCTGCAACAGCAAAAAAAGCAATTACCCAGTTTGGCATATTATGACTAAATAGTGCAATTTTATCCCCTTTCTGAAAACCATAAGAGAAGAGTAAATCTGCAATGCGTTCTATTTCAGCACCTAATTGCGTGTAGGTGATAGGAGTTCCCTCAACAAAAGATATAGCAGGATTGGATGGAAATTTTTCTACTGCGTTGTTTATCAGTGACTTTAAAGTCAAAGATGGCAAAATAACTTCTTGATGCATGTCTTAAGATTTAAAAAAATTTTGTGCAAAGATATGTATTTTCAATTAGAATATTGCACACATATCAATAATCTGTGCAATATTTATTGATATAAGACAAAGACACAAGGTCTTTTATGTAAGTTTGGAAGCTTATTTTTCCAAGATTGGATGGATTTAGTTTGAATAAATTCAGAGGGAAGCGTTAAATCGGCCGCAATGCAAAGTTTAGTTTGCGGATGGCAGACTTTCAGTATATCCTCCAAAGTGCGCATATTTCGATAAGGTGTTTCTATATAAATTTGCGATTGATGTTCTTGGTAGATGCGCTTTTCATGCAATTTCAGCAGTCGAATTTTATCCACTTCTTGGATAGGCAAATAGCCATTGAAGGCAAAGTTTTGACCGTTAAAACCTGATGCCATCAAACTTAGAATGATAGATGAGGGACCTATTAAAGGTACAACTTGTATATTTTCAGCTTGCGCTAAAGCCACCACATCAGCACCTGGATCGGCAATGGCAGGACAGCCAGCTTCTGATAGTAAACCTATATCATTACCCTTTTTAAGGGGTTGTATAAAAGATTGAATATCAGCTTTTTCAGTATGTTTATTCAGTACAAAAAACTGTAAATCATCAATATTGATATTCGGATCGCATTTTTTGAGAAATCTACGTGCAGTACGAATTTCTTCTACAATAAAAATTTTGATATTGGATATCAATGTGATATTGTAATCGGGAAGAATGCGATTTAAGTCTGTGTCACCCAAGGTAGTAGGGAAAAGATATAAAGTACCGCTCATAGCATATTATTTTTTAGTTCCTCTAGTTCTTCAGCCAAGATCTCCCATTCATAGAGTTTTTGTTCCAATTCGCGTTGCTTGCGTTGTAAACTCATAACAAATTCAGAATCAGAGGCTTTCTCAGGAATTTGCAATTGCTCTTCCATATTTTGAATTTCATCTTCAAGTTGGGCTATACTTTTTTCAGTCAATTCTACATCCTTTTCAGCCTTCTTCACTTTACGATTCAATTCCTTCCTTAATTCATATTGAATTTTATTATCTGATTGAGATTTCTCCTCCTGAATGGGTTCTTTAGATGAAAGTCTAGATGGATTTATCTCTAGTTCTTGCAGATTTTGAATCTTTTTATGCTCCAAAAAGTCATAAATACCGCCTAAATGCTCACGAACTTTCTGATTACCAAACTCATACACTTTTGTCACCAAGCCATCTAAAAACTCCCGATCGTGCGACACAATAATTGCCGTACCTGTAAACGCTTTAATCGCATCCTTCAGTACATCCTTAGAAACCATATCCAAGTGATTCGTTGGCTCGTCGAGAATCAGCAAATTAACAGGTTCGAGTAACAGCCGAATCATAGCAAGGCGTGAGCGTTCGCCACCCGACAGCACCTTGACTTTCTTATCAGAGGCATCACCACCAAACATAAAAGCACCTAAAATATCCCTGATTTTAGTACGAATATCCCCCACAGCCACATAATCGATAGTCTCAAAAACAGTCAGATTCTCATCCAACAAAGCCGCTTGATTCTGAGCGAAATAGCCAATCTTCACTTGATGCCCCAACTTCAACTTTCCAGCATATTCTAACTCCTGCATGATGCACTTCACCAATGTAGTTTTACCTTCACCATTTTTTCCAACGAAAGCCACTTTTTCACCTCTATTGATAATCATATCAATATTATCCAATACGAGATGAGAACCATAAGCTTTAGAAAAATGCTCTAATTCAACAGGGATAATACCCGAATGAGGAGCGGGAGGAAACTTCAAATTGAGGCGAGATTTATCCTCTTGGTCAACCTCTAGCCTATCTAATTTTTCAAGTTGTTTAATGCGCGATTGCACCTGAATTGCTTTGGTAGCCTTATATCTGAAACGCTCGATAAAATCCTCCGTATCCTGGATCATTTTCTGCTGATTTTCGTAGGCCCTTACTTGCTGCTCATGCCTTTCTTTTCTCAGCTCCACATATTTAGAATAGTTTACAGGATAATCATAGATTCTACCCAGAGAAATTTCAATCGTGCGTGTAGTCACCGCATCAATAAAGGCACGGTCGTGAGAAACCAGCACCACCGCGCTACCCGAATTCACCAGAAAATTTTCCAGCCACTGGATAGACTCGATGTCGAGGTGATTCGTAGGCTCATCAAGCAGGAGTAAGTCGGGGCGTTGCAGGATGATTTTAGCCAGCTCGATGCGCATCCGCCATCCTCCGCTAAACTCGGAGCACTGACGATGAAAATCAGAGCGCAAAAAACCCAAACCAACCAGTGTTTTTTCCAATTCCGATTGATAATTACCCCCTTCAATCAGCAGTAGATACTCTTGTGTGTGTGATAACTTATCAATTAAGCGGTGATAATCATCACTTTCATAATCCGTACGATTCTGCAATTCAGTAACCATGTTATCCACATCCGCTTGTAGCTCTAAAATATGCTCAAATGCCTTTTCGGCTTCCTCCAAAACAGTAGTACCCTCATCATGAATCATGTGTTGAGGTAAATACCCAATTGTCAGGTCTTTAGGCTTCACAATCCGACCTTTGGTAGGCAACATCTTATCAGCAATCAGTTTGAGTAAGGTTGTTTTACCTGCTCCATTTTTTCCAACCAAAGCGATGCGCTCCTTAGGATTGATAAGAAACCCAATATCATCTAGAAGCGGTGTAGCACCAAATTCTACCCTTAATTGTTCTATAGAAATCATATATCCAAACGCTCGTATTGCGAATTTTTACTTTTAAACTCAGGCACGAGTTTTTTCATAGTAGAAACTGTTAGATAATCTTTACTTAGTTTACTGTAGTTGATGAGTTTATCAATTAAAACAGAAGCCTTATCATAGTCGAATTGCTGCACGTTAGCAATCATAATTTTGGGGTGATGGGTATCTTGTGTATATTCCTTTTTGTTCAACAATTCCTCATAGAGTTTTTCACCTGGACGCAAACCTGTATATACAATTTTAATATCCTCTTCTGGTACATAACCCGCCAAACGAATCATTTTGCGTGCAAGATCGATAATTTTGACAGGTTTTCCCATATCAAAAATATAGATTTCGCCTCCATTCCCCATAGATCCAGCTTCCATCACCAACATACAAGCTTCGGGAATAGTCATAAAATAACGTGTAATCTCAGGATGTGTTACTGTAACGGGACCACCATGTTCAATTTGTTTTTTGAAATAAGGGATGACAGATCCATTAGAACCCAGCACATTACCAAAGCGCGTTGTAATAAATTTAGTTGTTTGCCCATTTTGCGTAGAGTACAATTTTTTGAAGAGTGATTGCACATAAATTTCAGCAATCCGTTTAGACGCACCCATCACATTCGTAGGATTTACGGCTTTATCAGTAGAAACCATAACAAAACGCTCAACCCGATACTTCACTGCTAAGTCTGCTAAATTTTTCGTTCCCAGCACATTGGTTTGCACGCTTTCCACAGGATAATCCTCCATCATTGGAACATGCTTATAAGCAGCAGCATGGTAGATAATATCAGGGCGATACATATCCATCATATATTCCATGCGCCCTTTATTTCTAACATCACCAAGAAAAATCGTAATATCCTTATCATCATGCTTTTCTTTCAACTCCAATTTGAGGTCATGCATCTGCGATTCAGCTTGGTCGAGTAATACCAATAGTTTAGTATCATATTTCAAGATTTGAGCAGCTATTTCACTACCAATTGAACCTGCAGCACCCGTAACCAGTACGACTTTATCATTTAATTGAGAAGCAATATGCTCTGTAGAGATATGAATTTCAGGACGTTCCAAAAGATTTTCAATAGGAATGGATTTCATCTCACGGATGTTTGGCACATCATTTTTCCAGATATTCATAGGAGGAACAGACAAGACAGTAAGGTTGTTGTTGATGAATTTCTCTAAAACTTCAGAAATATTTTCCTGCAATAATTTATTAGGAGAAATGATGATAGAACGACACTTTTTAACGATGATTTTCTTTAAAGTTTTATCATTCAGATGATAGACTTTTAAGCCCATAATAGTTTTTTCAATTGCACTTTTATCATCATCAATAAAACCAACAAGCTTATATTTAGAGCCCACTTGTTCGGATGTAAGCATTTTAGCTATCCCGATAGAGGCCGATTTTGTTCCATAAATCATAACAGGCATGATATACTCTCCTGCATGCACAAAAAAGTCATAGATGGTTTTGACAAATAAGCGCAATAAAAACATAAAAAGGAAAGCCAAAATACCGTATATTATCATTTCATTGAGATGAATGACCGGCATTTGAAAGAAATATTTAGAGATAATATTGATAGTAAATACCACTAAGGTGTTGACAACAATAGCAAAGAAAATTTTGAAAGCATCGACAAAACTTGAATAGCGAATTACGCCAGAGTGTGTATGGAACACCCAAAAGCATATCACCTGTAGGGAAATAACGAGAACCGTACGTTGAAGATTCGTTACATTAAGAGCGATTGAAGACTGAAAATGCAATTTTTCTGCTACAGAAATAGCAATTAAAAAAGCTAGTAAACTCAGCAGTACATCAACAAAAAGAACAATCCACCTTGGTAAATAATTCATCGTAACAAATTTAGTTACCAATGGAGAGTCATAAAAATAGGGGTTATGTTTATTCATATTATCTTTTAAATCGGTCACAAAATTAGCCTTTTTTTTCGATATAGAAAGGCCTTAGGAGAGATAAAACAGTCATTAATTATCTTTAAGCTTCTTGAATTTATACATAAACGGATGATAGAAGGTAAAATTGTGTGAATTTTTCAAAGATAAATCCATACCTTTGCAAGGTTTTATCAAATTAAAAAATTATGTCAGTACATAACGAAATTATTCGCAAAGTCACCACCCAGCGACTTCAAGAGATGAAGAGAAGTGGAGAAAAAATCAGTATGCTAACAGCGTATGACTACACGATGGCGAGGATAGTAGATCGCGCCGGCATAGATGTTATATTGGTTGGCGATTCAGCATCCAATGTGATGTGCGGTAATGTAACCACCCTTCCCATCACTTTAGACCAAATGATTTTCCTTGCAAAATCTGTGGTTAAAGGCGTTGAACGAGCCTTAGTCGTTGTAGATATGCCCTTTGGAAGCTATCAAGGAAATTCCCGTGAAGCCATCACATCCGCCATCAGAATCATGAAAGAAAGTCATGCTGACTGCTTAAAACTAGAAGGTGGCGAAGAAGTGATAGAATCCATCAAACGCGTATTAAGTGCAGGCATTCCAGTTATGGGACACTTAGGTTTGATGCCCCAATCCATCAACAAATATGGGACTTATACAGTCAGAGCACAAGAAGAAGAAGAAGCTGAGAAGCTGATAAGTGATGCCCGTTTATTAGAGGAAGCAGGCTGTTTCGCCATTGTTTTAGAGAAAATCCCCGCCAAACTTGCAGAACGAGTAGCTTCAGAGCTTACCATCCCCATCATCGGTATTGGCGCAGGCGGTGGAGTTGACGGTCAAGTCTTAGTTGTACATGATATGCTAGGTCTCAACAACGACTTCTCCCCACGTTTTTTACGTCGCTACGCCAATCTCGAAAACGAGATGAACAAAGCCATCCAGCATTATGTGAGTGATGTGAAAAGTGGTGATTTCCCGAATGAGGGGGAGCAGTATTAGAAAGGCTGTCTAATAAACGGCAAACTGCTGCGTTGCTGTTGGAGTTCGGACTCAATCACATACCTTAGTATACTCTTTCGTCCTCATCCTCAGCGCCTTGCATTTTACCATTTCTGAAACATCCTTTGCTTTAATGATAGCATTGTTTTAGAAGAGGCTGTCTCAAAATATTCATGAGACAGCCTCTTATTTTATTTACACATCATAAGTTGTAGATGCCGTATCCCCACCCCTACCTGTCCAGTTGGTATGGAAGAATTCACCGCGTGGTTTGTCGATACGCTCGTACATATGTGCACCGAAATAGTCACGCTGAGCTTGTAGTAAGTTTGCGGGCAGTCTTTCGCTTCTGAAGCCATCGAAATAGCTTAATGCGGATGATAAGGCTGGTACAGGAATACCGTTGCTGATAGCTGTAGCGCAGACTCTTCTCCAACCTTCTTGTGCTCCTTCAACTTGTTGTTTAAAGTATGGGTCTAACAGTAGGTTTTCAAGTTCTGGATTTTTATCAAAAGCCTTTTTAATATCGCCTAAGAACGCAGAGCGGATGATGCAACCACCTCTCCACATCATTGCGATACCACCATAATTTAAATGCCACCCGTACTCCTTCGCAGCTTCCATCATCAGGTTATAGCCTTGTGCATAGGAGATGA
>CAYVWK010000029.1:10138-17494 GCA_964455235.1 uncultured Paludibacter sp. | reverse complement strand
GTATGGACGGGACTCTAACTGTGATGTTTTATAGTATTATATAAATATAAAAGAGTTTTATAAATGATTGAAAATAAGCAAATTACAATGAAGATGATGTCAATTGTGTTTTGTTGTATTTAGTTAGTTTTAAAAGTGGGGGACATTTGGGGGACGGCAGATTTTTTTTATCTTTGCATAAAAATACAAAACGGCATGGCAGCAATTACAGTAAATTTATCTCCTTCTGTGAATGAAACTGGTAACGCAGAAGTACTTTTTAGGTTATCCGTAACACGAGAAAAAAGATTTAGAATAAAGACAGGATTTTTCGTTCCTGTAGAAAGATGGTCAGAAAAGAAGCATGATATTATTGTGCCAAAACTTGAGACTAGAGAAAGGCTAAGACTTATCAAGTTGCAGAGTGAAATAAATGAATTAAGAGAGTTTATTTTAAATCAAGTAGAAGTCGCCGATGTGTCTAATATTACTAGATCTTGGGTAGATGCTGTTATTGATAGGTTCTTTAATCCAGAGAAATATAAGTCGCAAGTAAACAATCTATTTAGAGTTTTCAAGGAATATATTAAAGCTCAAAATTTTGCTCCAGCTCGTAAAACAAGTGTAGAAGTAACTTATAGACTGCTTCGTAGGTATGAGTATTATATGCAGCTAACTGATAAAGGGTTTGAACTTGAATTTGTAACCTTTGATAAGTATTTTCTCAGAGAATTTGAAAATTATATACGCGATGAATATAAGTATAGGAAGAAGCTTGCTCCTGTCATCAAACAAATAGATAAAGCAAGAATACCTAAACAGAGAAGTCAGAATACTATCAATAAACACATGAAGATTCTCAGGGCATTCTTTAAGTGGTGTGTGGAAAATCATCATATAGAGGAAAATCCATTCAATAATTATAAGATAAGAGAGAATATTTATGGAACTCCTTATTATATATCCATTGATGAGAGAAATCAAATTTATAGCCATGACTTTAGTGCTGACCCTCAATTAGAAATTCAAAGAGACATTTTTATATTTCAATGTTTGGTTGGAGTAAGAATATCAGACTTATATAAGTTGAGAAAATCAAACATCGTAAATAATGCTGTTGAGTATATAGCTCAAAAAACTATAGAGGAAAATACTAATACTATTCGTGTGCCTTTGAATGCGCAAGCTAAAGAGATTATCGCAAAATACAAAAACCATGAGGGTGACGAGCTTTTTCCTTTTATCGCTAAGCAAAATTACAATTATGCCATTAAGGAGATTTTTACTCAAGTTGGGATAACCAGGTATGTAACTGTTCTGAATCCAAGAACAAGGCAACAAGAGCAAGTACCACTCAATGAGGTAGCTTCGTCACATTTGGCACGTCGTACGTTTATAGGTAATCTGTATAAGCAAGTAAAGGACCCTTCTTTAGTAGGAAGTTTATCTGGACATAAAGAAGGAAGTAAAGCATTTGCTCGTTATCGAGATATCGATGATGAAATGAAATCAGATTTGGTTGATTTACTTTTGTAAGATTAGGATATAGAGAAGGTGGAATTAGTCTTTCTTTGGAAATTTATCTTTGACAAAGATTTCACCTTTTCCTGTCATAAGCCATTGGGATGACACTCCAAAATCCTCAATCAAATAAGTTAGCCATGCCATTTGGAAGATATCTCTTGTGTGGTCACTCATGGAGTGATAGAAATTGCGTCTGTTGATATCGTATTTATCTGTAAAGGTTTTGATGCCACGAAGTTCATTGTTGGCTATCAATAATTCAAACACATGAAAAAAACGCTCTATGATTTTTACGCTATCTGGGTTATTCATTTATAGTAAGTTTTTGTAGTTCGTATAATTCTTCGATGTATGTTCCTAAATTTTCATTTTCGCGCCCCTCTTGGACAAACGATTGATCGAGCGCTACCTGTGCAGCTTTTAGTTCTTCGACAAAATCTTCAGCGGTTAATTTATTTTGAACCGCTTTTTTATATAAGCTGACTAATTTTTCTAATTGCCCTTTGTTCATTTGTTGATTTTTTTTTTGAAACTTCCAGAATAATCATTCAAACTTCTGGAATAATGTCTTAAACCTCTTGAATACTCATTCAAACTTCTTGCGAAATGCTGTGATTCCTTTTTTTTCTTTACTATACTATGTTTTATTGTTTAGATAAGTATTTATTTAAAGATATAGTAGTACTACTATGAGCTGAAAAAAGAAAAATCAAACAATGTCTTTCATTTGTTTTTCGATGATTTTAATCAAATTTCCGATTTGTTCGGCTTGTGCCTTTATCGTTATTTGCTGTGATTTAATCACATCAATCAAGTCCTGAACTTCAATAGTAACTTTCGCCTGAATAGTAATGTCGTCTTCTCTGTCGTCTTCTGTTAGATACTCCTCAAAATTGGGGTACTCACGAGCTAAAATATCCTCTGATTCAATTGATAAGCGACGCCCCTTGACTTCTACTTCAGAGATATAGGCTTGTGTAACACCAAGCATCTTAGCTAATTGTGCCTGTGTTAGTTTATTATCCCTCCTAAAATTTTTTAAATCAAAAGACTTCATTGTTAAATACAGTTAAATACAAGTAGATATAAGCAAATAAGCACTTGTATTATTAAAAACCTTTGTAGTTTTACACTTTCAAATAAAACTATAATTGAACAAAAGTAATAAAAGTCAATTAAGTTACAAGTAATTAATTAAAAAAAAAAGAAAAATGAACTTGAAAAGCTATTATCAAAATCTGCCAGAGCGCAGTGCACCCAAAAGTGAATTTGTTAGAAAGTTAGCTACTATGTGTGGTGTAGGCGAACCTGCCGTAAGGTTATGGATTGCTGGAAAATCAAAACCAGCTAAAAAAGAGCATCTTGAAATTATTTCCTCTCTTACAGGAATTGACAAAGAAAAGCTATTTGTATGAAAACATTCTATACAGACCCCACCTCCGGTGAGCCAATGTATAGACAAAAAGGTCAAAAAAACTTCAAACGGCTCACGCCTCTTGATACAAAAATCATAGAGGAGGTATTAGAAATTAGTCGTGCATTCTTTCCAGAGCAATACCAAGCCCTTACGGATGAATACATGCTTAGCAAAGAACACAAAAAAATGTACGACTATGTCAGGGCAAGACGAATTATTAACTGCTGCTTCGGAGAAAATAACGGAGTAGTGAATATCGACTCAAAAGATATGACTATTCGTATTGATATCGTCAAATGTCCTCTGAAAGCTGAATGCAAATATTACAAAGTGATATGTCAGCCTGTTTTTAATACTACATTATCGTCCAGAGAACTGGAGGTGATGTATTATTATTTTAAGCATTTTTCAACTGAAAGTATTGCAAACGAACTTTTTATTTCTATTCACACGGTGAATAATCATAGAAAAAATTCTCTTAGAAAGCTGCGATTAAATTCACTTGAAGAATTTATAGACTACGCACATCGACATCAAATTTTTAAACATTATGAAACAAGTACTATTTAATTTTCAGACGGTACACGATACTGTCAATCGAGCGATGGTGCAAACCAAGGAGCCTTACACAGTGGTGGTTAGTTGGAAGAACCGAACCATACGTGTCTTAAAAGAAGATAAGCTCATAGATGAAATCAGCATGGATGATGGTTTCACCTTAGGTGATTATGAGCGACTGTTATTAAATATTGAAGATAGTATTAACCAATTAAAAGCATTTAGAAATGATAGATCCAGCAACCCCTGTGTGGCAATTAACAGTAGGTGAATTTGTTTCTCTTATGGAGAATAGCTCACCGACTGTACAGGAAGATGAAAAGCCAAAAGAAGAAGTTTTTTTTACCACTATGGAAGCTTGTAGGTATTTGAATATCAGTAAATCGACCATTATGCGATGGAAAGATGCAGAATACATCAAAGCTGAAAAATTAGGTGGACTTCTTCGGTTTCGTAAGAGTGAATTAGACAGAGTATTAAACAAATAAAGTAGGAGGAACTAATTATGTTTGGATTAACCATTATCAGGAAAGACGATTTACAAGCTCTTAAGTTATCCGAAAAGGCTTTGCGAGAGGAAATGTACACAATTATCAATCAGAAAAATGAGTACAAATTACGCTATAACATTGCACAAGCTGAATTGAAAAAATGGAAACCGCAAAGGGATGAAAACGGTAAATTCATTAAAAAACAAGCAATATGAAATTAGAATTAAAACGGCTCTCCTTGGAGAATTTCAAGGGAATGAAACAGGAAAGTCTGCTGTTTGAGACAGAGACTTGGATTTATGGAGCAAACGGCAAAGGAAAAACATCTCTTTTTGATGCTTTTGTTTGGTGTTTGTTCGGTAAGGACCATTTGGGTCGCTCGGATTATAAACTGAAACCTTATGATAAGGACGGTCAGGTAATTCCACGTCAGGATGTATCGGTAGAAGCTCTCATACACGTTAACGGAGAGGCTAAAACACTCAAACGTGTCTATCAGGAAGAATGGGTAAAACCACGTACTAAAGAGGAGGAAGTATTAAAAGGACATACTACCAAATACTTTATTAATGACATCACGGTAAAAAAATCAGAGTACGATGACTTTGTGGGTAGTATTTGTGATGAAATTGTTTTTAAGTCAATTACGAATCCAACCTACTTTCCGAATCTAAGTAAGGAGGAACAACGAGCAATTTTATTCTCCTTTATCAATTTAACAGATGAGGAAATTGCAGGAAAAAACAAGGATTTTAAAGAGTTGCTACAGGAGGTAACAGGTATTGGCTTGGATGCTTTCAGAAAGGATATAGCAGTTAAGAAATCTCGCATACGACAGGAACTTTCGGGATTGCCCGATAGAATCAAAGGATTGGAAGAGGGTATGCCTGCTATGCCTGATGTAGAAGCAGTAACCAAAAAGATTGAAGCAAAACAAGAGGAGATTGAAACGATAGATGTTTCTTTAAACGATGCAGCTAAGAATATGGAAAAGCAGAATAAGCAAAGGCTGGATATTCAAAGTGAAATCCATAAGTTAGAGCAGGCTGAGCAGAACCTACAGTTTGAACATCAATCCCAAATTCATGCTGAGATTAACAAGAAAAAGGAAGCTATTCGTGAAATAGACACTAAAAAGGAAGAGGTGACAAAAAAGGAAAAGGAACGTTTGGAAAAGATAGAAAAACTCACAAAAGAAAAGCAGGAGAATTTATCTTTACTTGAAACCCTTAGAGAGGAGTGGAGAACGCTCAACGCTCTTACCCTTGAATTTCCAGAGGGTGCATTTTCATGTCCTACCTGCCAAAGGCTTTTAGAAGTAGCAGATATCGAAGAAAAGCAAAAGCAGCTTACTGACAACTTCAATAAAGATAAAGCCTCTCGAATTGAAAAGAACAAAGCCAGAGGTCTTTCCGTATCAGAACACATCAAAGAGATAGACCTTGCACTTCAGGAGATAAGCGAACCTATTCAATCTGAAATTTTCACAGGTTCCAGAAAGAGTATGATAGAAGATGAAATCAAAGTTTTAGAGGAAAAGTTAGATACATACAAAATCACTCCTAAGTACCTTGCTCTTGAAGATGAGATAACAAAAAAGAAAGTCCAGCTCAATCAAACACCCCCTAAGATAGATAATACTGAACTTATTGACAGAAAGAGTTTATTGACTGCGGAGTTAGATGCACTAAAAACAGAAATATCTCTTAAAGCGGTGGTTGAAAATACAAAGAAACGCATAGCAGATCATCAGGCTCAAATCAAAACTTTCAATCAGGAATTAGCAAACTTAGAGAAAAAAGAATACACTCTAAAAGAGTTTGAGTTTGCTAAAAATACGGAATATGAAAATCGTATCAATGAGCTATTTCGCTTTGTTAAGTTCAGGCTTTTCCATACACAAGTTGATGGACAGATAGTTCCAGATTTTGAGTGTATGGTGGATGGGGTTCCTTATTCAACGCTCAATAACGCTATGCAGGTAGCAGCAGGATTGGATATTATTAATACCCTCTCAATGAAAAAAGGTGTGTATGCACCTATATGGATAGATAACCGGGAGGGAATAACAGAAATTCCAGCAATGGATACGCAAATTATCAATATGGTAGTTGATAAGACGGCTCATCAACTCTATGTTCAATATGCCTAATTAGCAATTTTGCAGCACTTTAAGTGCGTATAGTATAGGCAATTAATTATTTAATCATTTATCAATTTATTCATTTTTTAAAAGCAAACTAGTATGAATACAGAAGAAAAGAAAATGCCAGTCCGTAGGGTGGACATTCTAAAAAAGACCCTTAGTAATGAAAGCATACAGGAACAGTTCCGAAATGCTTTAGGTGCTAACAGCAGCAGTTTTGTTGCCAGTATTATTGACTTGTACACAGGAGACAGTTCCTTGCAAGCCTGCGATCCCAACTTAGTGGTAGCACAGGCTTTAAAAGCTGCTGTCTTAAAACTTCCACTAACGAAAGCTCTTGGCTTTGCTTATATCGTTGTTTTTAATAACTCCGTTAAACAGCCCGATGGTAGCTGGATGAAAGTACCCACTCCCACATTCATGCCTGGTTATAGGGGTTACATTCAATTAGCCATGCGCACAGGTCAGTATCGCACTATGAATACCGACATCGTCTATGAGGGCGAGGTTCAGAAAGTCAATAAATTAACTGGTGAGATTAATTTTGATGGGAAGAAAACTTCCGATAAAATTGTTGGTTACTTCGCTTATTTTGAAACCGTGAATGGATTTTCAAAAACACTTTACATGAGTGTCGAACAGATGGCTGTCCATGCTAAAAGATATTCTCCTAACCTCAAAGGTAATAAAGATGTAACGGTTGATAGTTTAAAGGTACTTGCCAATTCCAATCAATCTACTACACAGGTAGGATGGTTAGGTAACTTTACCGATATGGCACTAAAGACTTGTCTAAGAAACCTGCTTAGTAAATGGGGTTATTTGTCTGTTGAAATGCAAGGTGTACTTGCTGATGATATAGATGAGGCACAGGAGACAAGAAATAACGCTATTATGGGTATGCAAAACAAAACTATCAATATCGAAGATGTAGATTTTGAGGAACAACAAACTCCTACTAACCAACAGGTTGCCCCAGAGGAGGCTCCCTACTAATTTAAAGCGAAAAATGAAAGTTAAAACAAATGCTAATCACTCGGACACCTCGCAAGCTTTACTTGATGCTTTACTGGCTGTTTTACGAAGTTATGAGGCGTATGCCCCACAAAGGTATTATAGCGATGATGCAGTCTTACGAGCGGATGAGGCTATAAAAAAGGCTACGGAATGAAACTAACAGTTATAGGTAGTTCAAGTGCGGGTAATGGATATGTTATTCAGGATAAAGAAGAAGCCCTAAT
>CAYVWK010000029.1:0-10038 GCA_964455235.1 uncultured Paludibacter sp. | reverse complement strand
CCAGTTGCACATGATGTACCAACGGTAGGGTTTTTAATTCACCATAGGAAGTTTGGTAACCTCCTGTTCCTGACTGATAGTTTCCTTTGTGAGTATTCTTTTGAGGGCTTAAATCACATCTTAATTGAAGCTAATTATGTGGATATGGTGTTAGAGGAGAACGTAGAAAACGGACTTCACTATAGCGTTAGAGATAGGGTTATGACCTCTCATATGGAGATACAGACAACACGAGAGGTATTGCTACGTCAATCTTTGGAAAAGGTGTATAACATTGTTCTTATCCATCTTTCGGAGCAAAACTCTGACCCCGAGTTGATGTATGATATTATAGCCAAAGCAACAGGTAAACCTGTATGTGTAGCTGTACCAGGTTTAGAGGTTCAACTAAGTCAATCACCTTATTAAAAAGAGATAACAAGTAGATGGCAAATTTCAAGACTGGATTTAGTTATTATAGCGTAGATACGGATAGGTATCAGGATATTAAAATTAAACGACTAAAACACCGTCATGGTGGAGAGGGTCTTGCCGTGTACGATTATTTGCTTTGTGAGGTGTATAGAGAAAAGGGGTGTTATATGGAATGGACTGAATTTATAAGCTTTGATATTTCGGAGTACTTAGGTTTACAAGAAGAAAAGCTACTTGAAATTCTGCAAACCATTTTGACCATTGGACTTTTTGATAGAACGATGTTTGAAGAAAAGCAAGTTATTACTTCTCGTTCCATACAAGAAAGGTTCATGGATATGTCCAATAGAGCTAAACGTAAAAATAAAAAAGTTCCTGCGCATATCAATCTTATAGAGGATGAAACTAAGAAAAATACACCCAATGTTCCTGAAGAACCCTCCAAAGTTCCAGAAGTTTCAGCTATACTTCCAGAAGAATCACTCAAAACATCTAAAGGAAAGACAAAGAAAGCTTCACTTACTACTAGTAAGGAAGTAGGTATTAGTCTTGACTTTGATATGGAGGAGGGTTTTAAAACTATTATAGATAAGTGGCTCTCCTATAAAGGCTCACGTGGTGAAACATATAAATCACAGCAATCTGTTCGGTCTTTGTACAGGCGATTGTATGAGCTTTCAAGTGGAGAATCTCTTATAGCTGATAAAATAGTAGAACAGTCTATGGCTAATAATTGGGCAGGTCTGTTTGAACTTAAAACAAGTAATACAAGTAAAAAAGAGGAAGATGCAAGAAAAAGAAAACTCCAGCTTATGCAAGAGGCAAACGAGCTGCATAGTAAGGAAAAGCGAGAGGGCTATACAAGTTAGAAATTTGTATGGTAAGACCTATTTGGATTTTGCCGAGCGTTTTAATCCAAGTATTCAGCTTTCACTCATAAAGCTATCACCAAACTATGTTCTGTGTTACAATCTGAATTATCCTACCTTACAAGAGGTGGATGATGCCTACGGTACGGAAGCTCTTATTAATTGGTTGAAAATACATTTTAATAACTTGAATGATTACGTAGGAACCAGAGAGCGTATGGATATGGAACAGATAAACGAAATATCATTTTTGTTTTTCTATGATTGTAGCATCCTTAAAATTTCAGAGGTTGCTTTTTTCTTTATACAAGTAAAAAATGGTCGCTTTGGCGAGTTCTATGGAGCTGTAGATCCTTTACGATTAATGACGGCTAAAAATCGTTTTATGGATGAAAGAAAGGAAGCACTCCATAAATATCGTATAGAGCAAGAAAAAGCGCATACGGAAGCAGAAAGGGAGCGTTCAAGGCAAAACGCAATAACCTATGAGCAGTATTTAGCATTAAAACAAACTAGAGAACAAACAATAGAAAGTCTAACAAATTAAAAAAAACGGTTATGTTAAAAGCAATTATTATTGGAAATGTGGGCAGCGATGCCACAATCAAAACATTTGGAGGAGTAAATTATATCTCCTTTTCAGTAGCACACACCAATTCATTTATCAATGAATCGGGTGAGAAAGTAGAAAACACGCAATGGGTTTCATGCCTAAGACGTGTAAGTGATAATTCGACACTGGTCAATTATGTTACCAAAGGGTCGAAAGTTTATGTGGAAGGGAATCTTTCAGCAAAGGTTTACGAGAGCAGTTATGGCACACAAGAAGTATCGCTCTCTTGTCGTGTCTCACACTTAGAATTATTGGGGTCAAGGCAGGATAATCAAGTGTCCACAAACGCTACTGCAAGCCCAGAACATTCTCAATCATTCGCTGAACCAGTTAAAGTTACTCACGAGTTCCAAACAGCGGTAATGCCTGAAAATGATGACCTTCCATTCTAAAATTATTATTTTTGTCTAAAAGTGCGTATGTTGTACGCTTTATTTATTAATTTTACATCAAAATTCAAAGTAGAGAATAATGAAAGGAAAAGAGAAATTGAAAATTGTGTACAAAGACTTGGAAAGTCTGGTTGAGCCATCTTACAATCCTCGTAAGATAACGGCTAAGCAAAAGGAAGATATCAAGCGCTCGTTACAAACCTTCGGGTTTGTACAGCCCTTGGTTGTAAATATCAATCCAGAGCGAGAGAATATCGTTGTGGGAGGTAATCAAAGAAAAAGAATAGCCCAAGCAATGGGCTATTCGCAAGCTCCTTGTATTGAGGTAAATCTAACGGAGGAGGAAGAAAAGGAATTGAATCTACGTCTGAATAAGAACCAGGCTGAATTTGATTTTGACTTACTCAATGAGTTTTTTGATAAGGAGTTTTTGTTTGATGTGGGTTTCACGGATAAAGAGATAGGTAAAATCCAATCTGAATTTGAAGAAAAGTTTAATGCCATTACTAATGATGAAGCAGAGATGCCTATCGTGCAGCAGTTCAATGAGCGGTATAATACGGTAATGATATTCTGCGACAATGAAATGGATTTTAACTGGATACGTAACGTCCTACGTTTGGAGCGTATGAAAGACTACAAAAACACCAAAATAGGAGAAAGTCACGTGCTTACTGTTCAACGTTTTCAAGAAATATGGGAGGAGGCAACAGATGCAGTTTAAAATAATTTGTCCATCTAAAGGGCGAGCACATAATGTGCGGACCCTTTCGCTTATTCCGTCCTTAGAGTTGGTTGTACCCTTCGGGGAAGGAGAAGCCTATAAGAAAAATTACCCAGATACGGTTGTCTATGAAACGCCTAAACATATCAAAGGAATCACACCTACACGTCAATGGATACTTGATGAGTTCAAAGACCATAACATCTTTATGATAGATGATGATGTGGTATCGGTTCGTAAAAACTATCATTTTGGGGAAGGAGAAATGACTATCTCTTGTCAGGAGACCATTTATGAAATTATCCGTGAATCTTTTTCTATTTGTCAGGAAATAGGCTCACGCATATTTTCCTTTTCTAAAATTCGCAATCCATTGGAATATAACTCCTTTTCGCCTATAGTACACACAGGCTATATGAACGCTTCATTTTGTGGTTTTGTAAAAGACCATGGACTCTCTTATGACCTGTCGATGTCAGAGGGTGAAGATCACTACATCTCTTGCCTTGCTGTTTATAAGTACCGCTATTCAATGATAGATAATCGCTACAGCTTTGTAACGGATGGAAACTTTACGGCTCTTGGAGGATGTAATGATTACCGAACACGTGAGAGTATGATAAAGAACACCTTGTATTTGAGAAAGTTATTTGGAGAGGCGATTTTGTATAAAGAACCTACTGCCTTAAAAGTAAACGTAAACATTGGGGAGCGCTCCTTAAAATTTCCATACTAAAGATGAATATGAAGATACTGATTTGCATACCCTCCAAAGCAAGAGCCTATGAGCAGAAAACAGTTCAATGGCTGCATGAATGTAATCTACCTAAGGGTGTAGATGTAAAAGTTTTTGTTGAACCTCAGGAACGTATTCACTACAGGGCTACGCTGCCTAACAAAGAATGGTTGTATGTATTGGAAGAAAACGACAGGGGAAAAGGCTATGCTATGTGGATAGCTACCCAGTACGCAAAAGAGCATGGGTATGATTTACAGTTTTTCATGGATGATGATATCAACGGCTTTATCGATGTAAGAGCCAAATCCAAACATAAAGTAGAAGTTTTTGAAAATATCATACGTGATATACCAGAAGCTTTTTTGGATGAGAAATTAGGGCTTGTTCGCTTTCTGTCAGCACGTGGATTTTACTATGTAAAGAACGCTAAGAAACGCTTTGTCTATAAAAATCAAGGGGCATGGGGAACGATGATGGTACGAACAGCAGCCAATCTTATTCAGCCAGAAATTCTACATTACGATGATACGGCTATCCAGTTGTATCTGTGGCGAGATGGCTATCATACCCTTACGTATGGACTGGCTGGGGTAAACGTAGATGTGTACACAAACAAAGGAGGCTACCAGGTACGCAATAGAAGAAAGGATGCAGAAGATTCCATTGAATTTCTCAAAAGGGATTTTCCAAAGGTATTTATGAAGCCTGCAACCCATACTCTTGGCTACGATATAGATATTGAAGCATATAAACCTCAAACAATCAATTTATAATGAAACAAGAAGAAAAGTTAGATTTGCTAATAGAGGAGGTAAGCTTACTAAAGAAAGAAATAATGAAACTTTCTAAAAGATGTTTTCAGCCAGAACTCACCACCGACATTCGTCAGCAGATAAGTTGTAAACATGACTTTGTTTTAAAGGAGCATAGTGGTCAAACCTATGGCACTTGCGTTTTATGCGGAGCTACTTATATCAAGGAGGATTGAAGGCTTATGAAAACAGTAGATGTAATTATCCCATCCAATGGAACGGAACTTTTTAGTCGTGTTATAACAGAAGCATCGATTAAAAGTCTTCGCTCCTCGTTAAAAGAAAATTCCACCTATCAATTTAATGTAGTAGTGGTGGAACAAAACAGCAGTATCACACACCCCTATGCAGATAAGGTAATTTATTACGATTTCCCATTCAATTATAATCGTGTTCTAAATTTGGGTATTAGCGAAACAAACGGTGAATATGTGCTGCTTTGTAATAATGACTTAATCTATCACACAGGATTTTTTGACGAGATGCTTCGAGTATTTCGCATAGGGTATTTATCACTCTCGCCAACCAATCCACTAAGAAGTGTGCCTTCCGTTAAACCCATTATTGAGGGCTATGGTATTAATCATGATTTAATGGGCTGGTGTATTGCTACTAAACGTGAGCTTTTTAAAAGGATAGGAAAAATAGATGAAGCTGTTAGCTTTTGGTATTCTGATAATCTGTATGCCGATCAGCTGAAATATTACCACATCGAGCATGCACGTGTAGCTATGTCTTTTGTGTCTCATATTGGTTCGGGTTCGACAAGTCTTAGAAAACTCTCACGAGAGGAGAAAGAGGAGCTGACCACTTTGCAGAAGAAAATTTATGAGGATGCTCGAAAAAAATATGTTCAATAGATTGCACAAACATCTAATAATTAGTAAGTTAGCATGATATACTAACTAAAAGAAATTAAAAGAAAACCTATGAGTAATCAAATTACAACTATCAATGGATATGACCTGTTTGAGGTTGTATCTGCGTTTCAAAAAGAAATCAGACGTGGCAGTGAAGAAAACGCTATGTACTGGGGTGTGGAACTATGGGAAAGTGGATTTATTCCTTACGCATGGAAAAGAATGATAATTATTTCAACAGAGGATGTGGGGCTTGCTAATCCGTATGCACCGATGATTATCAATTCTCTGTACTGGCAGTATGAAAAGCTTACTGGTACAAAAGGAGATAAGAAAAAGCAGAACCGACTACCGTACGTTCAGGCTATTCTCTTTTTAGCGAACGCTCCAAAAAGTCGTCATACGGACTGGGCATTAAATTATCATTTTGACAACCATCACTTCGTAGATTTTAAAAAGAAAGAGATACCGGATTACGCATTGGATATCCATACCAGACGTGGTAAGAAAATGGGTAAAACTATAGGAGATTTCTTTGATGTTGGAAGCTATGTAAACAATCATTCTCCACGTGAAAAGGAGGAGTTTTATAAGGATATGTGTAGAAGAAGATGGACAAGTGTCGAGTGGTGTAACAAAGCAAAAGAGCATGATAAGGAGATGGAAAAACTAAAGATGGCTAAATATAAAACGTATCAGCCTGAAAGTGAGGAAGATGAAGAAATTCCTAAGCAAGGGGAACTCTTTTGAAATGTTACAAATGTTACACATTAAAAAAGTAAAAATATGGAACACATCATAAAGAATTTAGGAGGGAAACCTAGCTTACGAAAAAAGAAAAGCACTTTTCTAAATGCTTACGATAAGTCTCTATGTAATATATCAGCTTCGTGTTCAATAGCAAAGATTTCACGAACCACATTCTATCGATGGAAAGCAGAAGATACTTATTTCGCTGAATGTATAGATGATTTGATAGAAGAAAACATTGATTATGTGGAGCAGCAGCTTATGAAAAATATTAGGGAGCAGAAGGAAGCCAGCATCTTTTTCTTTCTTAAAACTAAAGGGAAGCATAGAGGATACATAGAGACGATAGATAATCAAATTACCCTTAATCCATTTGAGGAGTTATTGAAAGTTGCAACATCTATAGATGAGGATTAATGAAAAGCATATTTCACTATTCAAATCATGGCAGACGGACTGGAATAAGTTTGTGCGTGATGTGCTTAAAGCCCGTTTGGACTTTGAGCAACAAGCTATTATCGAATCCGTACAGCACAATCCAATGACAGCCGTAGCGAGTGGAACGGCACGAGGGAAAGACTTTGTCGCAGCTTGTGCCAGTCTTTGTTTTATGTATCTCACTCCAAAATTCAATAAGACAGGTCAAATGATAGAAAACACCAAAGTAGCTATGACAGCACCCACAGGAAGACAGGTGATGAACATCATGGTTCCAGAGATAAGGAGACTTTTTAGAAATGCAGGTTTCTTACCCGGAAGACTTGTCTCGGGAGATATTCGTACCAATTACGAGGAATGGTTTCTTACTGGCTTTAAAGCAGGTGATGATGCAACGGAAGCATGGTCGGGATTTCACGCATCCAATACCATGTTTGTTGTAACGGAGGCTACTGGTATTTCTGAAATTACTTTCAATGCAATTGAAGGGAACTTGCAAGGTAATTCAAGGCTCTTAATTGTATTTAATCCTAACGTTACAACTGGTTATGCTGCAAGGGCGATGAAGTCGGATCGTTTCTCAAAATTCCGTTTGGATTCCTTGAATGCAGAGAATGTGGTATCTAAAAAAAATACCATACCAGGGCAAGTGGACTACGAGTGGGTCAATGACAAAGTTAAGACTTGGACTACTTCCATTACAGAGGATGATTATAACGAAGGAGAGGGAGACTTTCATTGGGAGGGTGGACTGTATCGACCTAATGACCTTTTTCGAGTTAAAGTGCGTGGTATGTTTCCTAAGGTGGCAGAAGATGTGCTTATTCCTTATGAATGGATAGAGATTGCTAACCGTAATTGGGAGGTGTATATGAGAGAAACTCCTATCAATGTACATCAAGAAGTTTTAGGAGTGGACGTTGCTGGAATGGGACGTGATGCTTCTGTTATCTGCCATAGAAAAGGACATTTTGTAGAGAAATTCAGAAGCCATCAATCCGGAGGAAAAGCTGACCACATGCATGTGGTTGGGATGATAGTTCCTTCCCTTAGAGATAAAAGAACGATGGCTTTTATTGATACCATTGGTGAGGGCGCAGGGGTGTATTCTCGGCTCTTGGAAATGGGTTATGATAATGCTGTTTCCTGTAAGTACTCAGAAAACGCTCATGGTCTTAGTGATATGACAGATGTATATACGTTTGCCAATATGAAAGCTTATCTCTATTGGTGTGTAAGAGATTGGCTCGATCCTAAAAACAAAAACAATCCCTGTTTGCCTCCAGATGATGAGTTCTTAGAGGAAGCCACCGAAGTCAAGTGGAAGTTCCAGTCAAACGGTTCTATTATCATGGAATCCAAAGAAGATATAATGAAACGCCTGAAACGCTCAACTGATAAGTTTGATGCCTTAGCTAATACTTTCTATCCTGCACATGTGAGTACAGCACAGGATTTAACGAGATATTTTTAATCCATAATACAAATTTTTATACCGCTATGAACATAGAAGATATTCTTTCTCTAGTAGAGAAACCAGCCCAGTTAATTGATGAACTTAAGAGTGGACGAAATACATCACTCCCTGATATAACAAAACATCAAGATGCGATTAATCCACTTGCTCATGAGATATTTAATCAAGCCATACGCCCTGATAAATTAGTCGTTGCAGATGATGGTAGGACTACAACAGAACCTGTTGCTCGTATAGCCCTTGCCTTGCAAAAATTGATTGTAAGACGAGCATCCTCTTTCCTGTTTGGCAATCCTGTAGAGATAATGCTTCAATCGGAAGAAGCAGCACACAAGAAAGTTTATGATGCCCTGATTAAGATTTTAGAAGATGTCAAAATAAAGTCTGCCAATCGTCGCATAGCACGTATTCTTTTTTCATGTACAGAGGTAGCAGAGCTTTGGTATCCTGTTAGTAATGGGACGGAAGACAATCTCTACGGAATAGGTTCAAAATTCAAATTAAAGATGAAGATACTCAATCCTTTAAAAGGAGATGTGCTTTATCCTTACTTTGATGAGTATGGCGACCTGATTGCTTTTTCAAGGGAATATGCTGTTGTCAAGAAAGAAAACAAACAAACCATCTTAGAGGTATATACTGATAAATTCTTGATGAAGTTTGATACTTCGGACGGTGAACCTGTTATGATGGAGGGCTTTCCTAAAGAAAATCCCATAGGAAAGATACCTGTTGTGTATGCGAACCAGGACCAAGCCGATTATGAGGATGTGCAACTCCTAATAGAACGTTTAGAAAAGCTTCTGTCTAATTTTGCCGATACGAATGATTATCATGCAAGCCCTAAGATATTTGTCAAAGGTCAGATTAAAGGCTTTGCCAAAAAAGGAGAAAGTGGGGCTATCATTGAGGGAACGGAAAATTCTACAGCCGAGTACCTATCTTGGCAGCATGCACCAGAATCCGTTAAGCTGGAGATAGAAACGATGCTACGTATGATTTACACTATCACACAAACTCCAGATATCTCTTTTGATAGTGTCAAAGCTCTTAGCGCAGGTATCTCTGGAAAAGCACTTCGCATGATGTTTTTAGATGCACACCTTAAAGTTCAAGATAAGATGGAAATCTTTGATGAATACCTGCAAAGAAGATTAAGTGTTATCAATGCCTTTTTGGTTTCCTTCAATAAAGAACTTGAAGGCAGTATAAAGACTATCAAATTAGAAAGTGTAGTAACACCCTTTATGATAGATGATGAATCTGATAAGTTGGACATTATCATGACTGCAACTGGAAACAAGCCTGTGCTCTCACAAAAAAGTGGAGTTCGCCTTGCTGGCTATGCAACGGATGCTGATGAGGAATACGAACAAATTAAATCAGAAGAAAAAGACACGTTTAACTTTGAATTATTCCCTACAGCAGAATGAATCCTATTGACGAAATACTTCTACGTACTATAGAGGAACTTATACAAAGACGTAGAGAAACAAAGCATGTACCTTATCATATTTTGTATCAAGATGTGATAGCTGCTGTTAATGGTTCCCTTCAACGCTTGGAAAATAGCGGTAAGATAACCACTGGTAGGACCATCAATGATAGATGGATAAATGTTGACAAATAGGATTAATAAGTCCTCTCTTGAACTATGGTCAATCAAATAATCATAACCTTAGAAAAGCAGCATTTTCAGCGTATAGAAAGCTACACAAAGAAAATTAGACAGATTTACTTGGAAGCAATACGTGAAGCTACTGCTCTTTCCTCATCTATCAAGTTTGATGATACTCGCCCCTTTTCTTTTGACGACTACCCTAAAACAAAGGCTAAAGTAGATGAAATTATTAATAGTATGTCAAGACAGATGGAAGTGTCTATTCAAGAGATGTCTCGCTATGAGTGGTTAGAGGCTTGTTATAAAAACGATATTTTAGTGAATCAATT
>CAYVWK010000028.1:0-18478 GCA_964455235.1 uncultured Paludibacter sp. | reverse complement strand
ATGGTTAGTGAGACTACAATAACACCTTTTAAAAAATTTGCAGCTATGATTAAATTTCACTGGACTGGCGTTGTAGCATACTTTGACAATGGAAAATCAAATGGAATATTAGAAGGTATTAATAGCAAAATTCAGTTAGCTAAAAGATGAGCAAGAGGATATAGAAATATAAAAAACTTTATCAATATGATTTACTTCTTAACAGGTAAACTAAAATATGACTACCCACTCTATTCGTTATAGAGCCAAACTCTTTGCTTTTAGAAGACTCTTTGTAAATGTTTCTTTTTTCTTTGTTCATATTAGATACAAAAATAATAAAACATCGCTAAATATTATCAGTGAGGGCTTGACTTTAAGTCAAACCCTCACTCAATATGACTTACAATACCACCTCTGGCACTACACGCCCATCAAACAGATTAATAATTCTATCCGCATATCCAGCATCATGTTGGCTGTGAGTAACCATTACGATTGTAGTTCCTTCACGATTAAGGTCGGTAAGCAAGCTCATCACCTCCGCACCATTCTTGCTATCCAAGTTACCAGTAGGCTCATCGGCAAGTATAAGCTTAGGATTAGCAACCACTGCTCGGGCTATAGCTACGCGCTGTTGCTGTCCTCCCGACAATTGTTGTGGGAAATGCTTGTGACGATGCGAAATAGCCATTCTGTGCATTGCCTCTTTCACACGTTGCTTGCGCTCGGCCGCAGGAATCTTCATATAGAGTAGGGGTAGCTCTATATTCTCATATACATTAAGCTCATCAATCAGGTTGAAGCTCTGAAATACAAAACCTATTACTCCTTTACGAAGACTAGTTCGTTGGTTTTCGGTAAACTTAGACACATCCGTTCCGTTTAGGAAATACTCGCCCGCTGTTGGATTATCCAACAGGCCCAATATATTAAGCAAGGTGGACTTTCCACAACCTGATGGCCCCATGATGGCAATGAACTCGCCCTCTTTAATCTCAATGCCTACTTCGGTTAAAGCCCATGTTTCAACTTCCTCAGTACGGAAGATTTTTTGTAGATTCTCTGTTTTAATCATAATATAGTTTTTTATAAATTGAATAATATTTTATTGTGACTTTAATACTTCAGATGGATTCTCTCTAGCAGTCTTCCAAACTCGATAGAGAACTCCTAATAATACAATCAATGTAATACATACAAATGTGCCAGCAAATAGCCACCATTCCATTTTTATTCTTCTGGTATATTGTTCTAGCCATTGCTGCATAACATATATGCCAATTGGAAATGCCACTATACAAGAGGCAACTGATAGAATTAGGTATTGTCGATAGAAAAGAAAAAGAATATCTCGCATTTGTGCACCATTTACCTTTCGCAAAGCAATCTCCTTTCGCTTTTCATTGCACGAAAGAGTTACCATGGAGTAGATGCCAAAAAGTGATATAAGAATGGCAACACCAGTCATAAAGCTAAGCATAATGAGCAAGTAATATTCAGATTTGGTATATTCTTCATATACACTCTCCAAATTATTAAAACGGGACAATCTACCACCATCCTTTTCAAATATGTCAGTGATTGTTTGCTCAATTATCTCTTTTCTCTCAGGCATATATTTATATGCAAAACTATTGTGAACTTTAGACTCACTCTCTTCCATAGATGCAGGCAGTGGCTCTCTAATATATTCATATGTGCCATCTTCCTTCAATCTAGCAGCATCTGACATATAATCATTTAATTGCAGTGTTGTTGGTATAACGGGCATTAATGGAGAATCGACATACATATCAGCAATTACACCTATTATGGTATGATTATTAATAGATTTACCTATCGGGTCTTTAAATCCATAAGCCCTTTTTGCTGTTTCATTTATCAAGTATGCATTCATTTCTCCAAAATGGAAGTTGCGACCCTCTAATATATTTATTTTAAAGAAATCAATGAAGTTGGGTTCATGTATTCTAATCATTTCTGTATTTATCATTTCACCATTTTCTGATTTTACATCAAAAGATGAATGTCCACCTCTTGGTAGAAACTGTCCATCGAAGAAAATGACATCCTCAATACCAGGTATTTTTAATAATTCATTTTTAGTGAATGAAATATTACCACTAAAACTAATTATATTGAATCTATCAAAACCAATGTCGTTGCTATTTAGCTTCTTAAATTGAAGTAGAAACACAATAGTGCAAAATATTAGTAAGATGCTAGTTATAAACTGTAGGAACAGACTTGTTAGAGTAAAACTGTTTTTAACCCCAACAAATGATTTAGCTTGGGGGTTAATAATTTCTGATACACTTTTCCTCATGAATATATATGTTGGAACTAGTGCAACCAAAACAAAGAATGCAAATAGTAAGATTGCATACATAAATGATTCCTTAAACATAAACCCTTTGGAAGCACTTATTTCAGATAGAGTGATAAATGGATTATATAATAGCTCAATAAACAGACCACCCAAGAATAGAGAGATAACTAATATAATTCCCATCTCTACTATTAGCAATGTTATCAATCTCCTGTTGGATGAACCATTAACCTTGCGTAGTGCTAGTTCTCTACTTCTAATTTTTATTTTGTTTATAAATAGCATCAAGTAGTTGAATAATGCACTGAGTATTACTAGAATCGATACTACAACAAATATTCGTAAATGATTGTATCTTATTTTTGCTTTATCTTCGGGATATTTAGTGCGTACATCCTTTAGTGGAACTAGTTTATATGACATTACGCCTTGCATCGAGCCTTCAATATATAAAGTGTCTATTTTGGACGCTAGAATATTTATATTCACACCCTTTTTTACACGGATGTACATACTACGAGCTTGATAACACCAAGGACATTCTGCATCTAGTTTTATTGGCTTAACCGTCATTTCATCAAATGGTACATTTGTCTGCTTTGAATCTACACCATCAATAATAGCCAATAAATTAGCATCCAGTTCTGTCTTGAATAACCCAACATCAGCATTTTTTATTCCTGCTTTTTCTGCGGCACTTGCTGACAGTATGTTATATGTACCACTAGATTCACCAATTTCCGTAGGATACTTTATCTTTATGTCAGGATAGAACACCTTAAAGAATGACGTATCTGCAAGCATGTGATTAGCATTTTCTATGTATGTTACATTATTTGCACGAAATCGACCGATGTCTGTATCTATAGCTGTTACAGCCTCCACCTCAGGTAAGTTTTCTAAATAACTAGCCATTGCATCAGGAAGTCTAAAATTAAAGCCCCCCTCTTTTTTTTTATCCGCCTTAAGAACTTTATAAACTCGGTCTGCTTCATAAATATGTTTATCATATCCCATGTCGTAGCGAATCCAGGACATCGTAAATGCAAATGCGGCAAAGCCTATCGCCAGTCCTAAAATGCTGATGATACTTTGAGTTTTATATTTTAGGAGGTTCCTCCACGCTATTTTTATGTAATGAATAATCATAGTCTAAATTTTATAAATTATTACTCCCCCTTCAATACCCTCGCAGGATTAATCTTCATTGCCCTATTCACTTGCCACATAAGTGTAATTAGCGATATAGCAGCCACTACAATAGCAGCAATGGCAAATAGCCACCACGATATTGCAGTGCGATGTGCAAACCCCTCAATGTATTTACTTATTGCAAAATAGGATAGGGGTATTGCTACTGCAAATGCACCTGCAAGCAAGTAGATGTATTTGTTTAATACTAGCTTCATTATATCTTTAGCAGTAGCACCATTAATCTTTCTCAATGCTATTTCGCGATATCGCTGTTGAATATCAAATAGTGAAAGTGCAAACAAGCCCATGCTTGATACCAATACAGCAAGTAAGGCAAATAGTGTATACACATTACTAATACGCTTATCCTCTTCGTAGAGGCTAGCTATGTCATCATCAAGAAGTGAGTATGTGAAATCATCACTGTTGTTTATCTCTTTGTAAATATCTTTAAGGTATTCGGCAGCCTCTTTTTCTTTACCTGGTATGAAGCGAGCCATGATTGGCATGTTTGGTGATCCAGAATGTCTACCTTTTATATCTTCTGAAAATGATAATACCATAGGAGCTGTTTCTTTAGATAAATGACCAATATTGAAGTCTTTAATCACTCCTACAATTTCATAAGGAGGATTAGAGTCAGTTTCTACGTAGGAACTATACCACATACGATTTTCTGGCTGTAGTTTTTCTGAGTGTATGTTTGTTATATCAAAAATCTTTTTAGCAGACTCGTTGATAATACACTTATATTGAGCAAATACGTCAGTAGAGTCCCATAATCGTCCTTCAATTAGTTTAAAGTTAAACATATCAAAATAGTCTGGTGACAACCTTTCTGCGGCTACTTCAATATACTCCTCTCTATCATTTCTTGTAAACTTATGTCCTATTCTAGGATTGTAAATTGTTTCACCAAATATCCATTCTGTGAATAGAGCTGATTCACTCATCTTTCTTTCTATTAATTGCTTATCTCTATTGTTCTTTTTAAATATTTCATCTGATTTTTCTCCATACATTAAATATATGTGGTTCTCGACCTTCATGTTCGTAACAATAACATTCTCTGTTTTATATCCAGGCTCAGTGTTTAACATGTAGTTGAGCTGTTTAACAAAAAACATAGCCACTATTATTAACCCAAAGGAAATGACATATTGCATGGAAAGAAATGCTTTCCTGGATATTACCGAAACACCTGATACGTTGACAGATCTGAGCGAAGTTATTGCAGGAGATTTAATGTATCTGATAAATGGGTACACTGATACAGCAACAGATAAAATGACAAGTATTGAAAGAGACAACCAAATATCAAATTGCATATTAGGTTTCACTGAAAACGATAATCGCTCTGCTAGTACAGTGCTAGATATTTCAGTGAAGAACCAAGCACAGAATATGGCAATCAGTGCCATTATTAAGTTTTCAAACAAGAACTGCGAGGCAATTTGTGATAAGCTTGCCCCATATATCTTTTTGATTCCAAACTCACGTTCTCTCTTCATGTTAATGACAGAGTAGATGTTTATAAAGTTGAAAATGCCAACAAATAAAATTAATAGAGATACAATTGATAAGATCTTTAGACTATCGTAGTTTCCTTGTGTAAATATAGGATTATCGCCCTCATTATATAATATGCGACTCTTATCAAAATATAAATCTTTTAATGGCACTAATTGAAAGCGAACGGATCTACCCCAAAAGTCTGGGTTTGAAAAATCACTCTTAGATTCATTTACTCTAACTACATCGTTAGAAATATTAAGCATCACTAGATTATATGGCATACGACTCCAACCTCTTGGTTGAAGATTTTGATTCACTAGCAAATCAAAACCAAGGAATGATTTTGATGTTGTATCATCAATTACCCCAACAACTCTTAATATATCTCCTGTAGAAAATGTAATTGTTTTTCCAATAGGGTTATCCTTTCCAAATAGCTTTTTGGCAAATTTATTTGTCAAAATAGTCTCATCAGGTGCATCTGTAAAGTTGCTTCCATATAACATTGGGTATGGTAGTATTTCCAGAAAATTACTGTCAGTAGCTATCAGTCTTGTTTTATACTGAACTTCATTTGATACAATAAAATCTTCTTCATAGGGTATAAATATTGAGTATCTCTCTACAGATTCATGATCTAAAGGACTAGTAAAACTACTCTCATTGTTTATATTTTCAGCACCTCCATATCTAGCAGGTCCGTTCTCTTGTTCTATACTCATCATATAGGTGCGATTTAAGTCTTTTGCAAAGTGATTTACAGTAGTCTCTTGATGCACATATCGCATTATAATTATCACGCATGCCAAGCTGATAGCTAACCCCAATATGTTGATAATGGTGTATAGCTTGAACTTGTATAAGTTGCGTATTGATGTTGTGAAAAGCTTCATTGTATATTTTGTTTTATATATTCCATATATCATTCCGACTTCAAACTCTTCGAAGGATTAGCCCTTGCTGTTCTCAAAACATGCCAACCTATCGTCAATATTGTAGTAATTGAAACTATCAAGATTGCTATGATGAATGGAGTGATAGATATATCCACTCGATAAGCAAATTGTTGAAGCCACTTATCCACAAATAACCAAGCTAATGGTGCAGCTATTGCAAATCCTACAGTCATCCACAGAAACATTGGCTTCATTAACAACCATAATATATTTAGGGTGCGTGCCCCATTTATTTTTCTTATGCCTATCTCCTTCGTACGTTGCTTCACTGCATAGAAGGTGATGCCAAACAGTCCAAAGCAAGTTAGCAGGATGCTGATTAAAGAATACATCTGTAATAGTCGAGACATCTCGAATATCTTGCTATTACTCTTTATAAAAGTATCATATGTATCAATATACGTAAAGTGAGTTTCGGGAAACTCTCGTTGCCATTCTGATTTTATTGAAGAAATTGTTTTCGGGTTGTTCTTCCCATCTAGTTTGATTCGTAGAGTAATTGTGGATCCTTCTTGATAAGAATATGGCTGTATCACAACTAATTTTGCTTTATCCTTTAGCGAGTTAATACAAAAATCATCAATTACTCCAACAATGATGGATGTTGAATTATCTTCAACAAGATACTTGGATAAGGGCTCGTTCACTAATTCAGTTTCTGATTTACCAAGTGCATCAGCAAATGTTTTGTTGACAAGTACTGAATTTTGATTAGTGTAAACTTCTTTCCAATTCTTCCCCGACAGTTGATGTATATCAAGTATATTTAGTAACTTCTCATCTCCTGATAGCTTCAATGTCATTGTTTCAATTTTATCACCATTTTCTTTCTTTATCGTACTGTGTATTATTATAGTATTTAGCACAGGCATATCTCCTATTGAAACATTATCTATGCCAGGCATAACTTCTATTTTAGATTTAAATTTATGAAGTTCTTGAATTTCAATGATACTAGATATTTCAATTAAATTAAAATATCTATTACCGCTCTGTTTGGTAAAACTTACCTGATGCCTAGCCGTAATAGTAGCTATGATAATAGCAAAGGCTATAATAAATTGAATTGTTACTAATGCGCCAATCCACCTATTTTTATGAGTAGCAAAAAATATTCTATAATCACTTCCAGAGAAACGACTAATCTTTCTACTCATTATCTGAGCTGGAATAACAGTTAATATAATTATAAGCAATACTAGCTGTGGAATGAAGTCTTTACTATAAAAGTATTCCGATGAGAAATCTACTGATACTATTTGATTAAAAACTGGCAGCAAATCGTGCATCAACAGTATTGCTAACACAAAGGATATAAAAACAGTAAGAAAAGTATCTGCAAAAATCTGTATTCTAACTTCAATATGATGGGCACTCATTAACTTTTGGGTATGCAAGGTTTTCACTTGTTGTAGAATACGTGAAAAACTCATATTCACATAATTGAATATTGCTATTAGAAAAATAAGTATTGCCGATATCAATCCTATAAGTAGCAAACTATTCTTACGATAATGCCAATAACTTAGTTCTTGTTGATTGTAAGAAGATGAAATAGATTTATCGAATGATGCAAAATAGTATTGCCCTCCAGATAACGTAGGTATTTCATCACGCTTCACTTTTTCCTCAAACTTATTTAAATCACTATTCTTAGGCATCATCAAAAGTGTAGGACCACCCCAGTTAGTTTCGGGATTACATATAAGTCCATCGAAAGTTATAGCTGATTGACTTCGTGTTTTTGCTACTCCACCAACGGTATATGTATTCATTATCTCCACTCCCCAATCATCTTGAAAGACTGAAATCTGTTTTCCTAATGCATTGTCATCTCCAAAGAATCTATAAGCTTGCTTATCACTAATAATTATTGATTGAGGGTCATTAATAGTATTCCATGACCCATAAAGCAGTTCAAAAGGAAAAAACTTTGTAAAAGAAGCGTTTACATTAATAATATCTATAGGTTCAAAATATTGATTATTCACTTCGATATGTTTTATATCAAAGCTATTTAATTGTAAAAAATCTTCCACTTCTGAGTATTTATCCATTAACTGCTCAGGTATTCCACTGTGCATGTATGCAACCTTATTACCAGGATCAGATGGTAAATCCTGCATTACCCACACCATTTTATCTCGATTAGGATTACCACTTTCTATTCCATATTCGTATGACACAAAAGAAATCAACAAAGCCGTACAGGCAATACCAACAGTAAGGCTTAGTATAGAAATTAATGTAAACGTTTTGTTACGCCACCAATTTCGAAAGATTAGTTTCAATGCTGTTTTAATCATGCTGTTATGCTTTGTTGTTCCATGTATCATTCCGACTTCAAGCTCTCAGAAGGATTAGCCCTTGCAGTTCGCCACACGTGCCAACTAACTGTTAGCATCGTAGTGATAGCAACTATTAATATTGCAATAATAAACGGTGTGATAGATATATCAACTCGATAAGCAAATTGCTGCAGCCACTTCTCAACGAATAACCAAGCCAATGGTGCAGCTATTGCAAATCCTATAGCTATCCACAAAAACATTGGCTTCATTAGCAACCATAATATATTTAGGGTGCGTGCCCCATTTATTTTTCTTATGCCTATCTCCTTCGTACGTTGCTTCACTGCATAGAAGGTGATGCCAAACAGTCCAAAGCAAGTTAGCAGGATGCTGATTAAAGAATACATCTGTAATAGTCGAGACATCTCGAATATCTTGCTATTGCGTTTAATAAAATAATCATGCACTAAACTATGTGAGAAGTATTTATCTGGATATGCTTGTTCCCAAGCCTGTTTCAAAAGTTTAATAACATCATTCAACTCTCCATCTGATGCACGAATATAAGCCAGACCTTGATGTTTTGTTTTATCTACATAATTCATTATTAAAGGCAATGCATTCTGTTCTAGAGAAATAATATTGAAATCCTCAACAACACCTGCAATAACACTAAGAGAATCATAGTCATTTATGATAGAAGATAATTTTATTCCAATAATTTCATCTAATGGAATCTCGGCTATGTTTACAAATGTCTTATTTACAAAAACAGGGGTTGAATACATCTCTTTTGCTTTATCCCAATGCACCCCAGCTATTTGATTAAGTTTGAGACTCTCTGTCAACCCCTCGCCACCATCAATAAAAACAACATCGGATTGTTGAGAATCCCCATTTTTTTTATTAATGTCATAAGTTATTGTGAGTCTTACAACTAATCCTGTTTTCATGAATGCGTAGTTTTCAATACCTCCAATTCTTTTTATTTGCGAATCAAAGTCAACAATAGAGTTTTGAGAGAAAACTTGTCCTACCTCTATCAAATTTTCGTATCTCTCGATACTATTTTTTGCAAATTCAACTTGTTTATTTACAGTTATAGAGCTTATTATAAGTGCAAATGCAATTATAAGTTGTATAACTACCATTGATGATACCCATTTGTTTTTCTTTGTAATAAAAAACATGCGATAATCGGTTTCCGATAGCCCACTTATTTTATTGCTCATTATCCACGCAGGAATAATTGTAAATAGCAGGGCAAATAGAATTAACATTGGGAAAAAGTTTAAGCTATAAAAATAAGATGATGCTATATTTATGTTTACTATGTTTTTAAAAATAGGTAGTAAGTCGTGCATCATTAACATTGCCAAAACAAATGATATTAATACAGTTAAAAAAACATCTAAGAAAATCTGCAAATTAATATCCAAAGGATTTGCACCCATTAATTTTTCTGTATATAGAACTCGCACTTGTTGTAGTATTCGCGAGAAACTCATATTCACATAATTAAAAACTGCAATTATAAATACTAAAATAGCAGATATTAAACCTAATAAAATCAAATCATTATTGCGATGATACCAATAGTCATCTTGTCCCAAATTGTTTGATGATATAGCATCACTGAATGGGTATAGAAAATACTTTTCCCCTTCTAAAGCTATTTCATCTTCATTTACTTTTACTTCAAGTTGTTTAATGCTTTTAGGTGTTACAACTTTTAGTAATGTATTCGCACTCTTATTTATTATTTTTGTAGAATTAGAAAATATTCCATCAAACTTAATTGCAGTTTGATCTCTATCCTTTACAACTCCACCAACTGTAAGAGTATTAGAACCACCAAAAAACTCATTAAGCTCTATTTGCTTTCCTAATGCGTTTTCATTTCCAAATAAAATAGAAGCCTGACTTTCTGTAATAATTATATTTGTTGGGCTATTTAATGATTCCCATGAACCATACAACATTTCAAATGGAAAAAACAACGGGAATGAGGTATCCACATTAAGAATTAATGGACCATCAAAATTATGACCATCTACTGTCACATAATCTACCCACGTACGCTCTATTTGTACAAATTCTTCTACTTCTGGATAATTTTGTGCAATTTGTCTTGCAACTTCGGTGTTCATATATGGCGATTTGCGACCTGAGTTATCAGACCGTTCCTGCATTACCCACACCATTTTATCTCGATTAGGATTACCACTTTCTATTCCATATTCGTATGACACAAATGAAATCAGCAAAACCGTACAGGCAATACCAACTGTAAGGCTTAGTATAGAAATCAATGTAAACATTTTGTTACGCCACCAATTTCGAAAGATTAGTCTAAATGCTGTTTTAATCATATTATTATGTTTAGTTGTTACAGAGTTATCAGTTCTCTGTCTTGTTATTTTCAAACTCTTACTTTATAATCAGCTCCTCCGCATCTCCAAAATTAGAATAACCATTCACCACCACACGATCGCCAGGCTGTAGCCCTTCCACAATTTCGTATTGAACAGGGTTTTGTCTACCCACCGTAATGGGTACTTTAATAGCACGGTCGCCTGATTTATTTAGCTTATATATCCATTGCCCTCCTGTGGTTTGAAAAAAGTCGCCACGTGGTATTACTATAGCAGTTTCGGGCTGTCCTAGCTCCACTTGCACTCTAAAGCTACGTCCAATACGTGCATTATCGGGCATTTCGGCATTGAACACAAACTCAACATCAAACTGACGATCCTTAACCTCAGGAACTACCTTAGACACCCTTAGTGGATATTTGTTGCCTTGATATGTTATGGAAGCTGGTAGCCCCACTTGCACACGGTCGATATAATACTCGCTCAACTTGGTGCTAAGTTTAAAGTTGTCCAATACCTTTATCTCACCAATTGTTTCAGATTGCCCCACACGCTGACCAATCATTGCGTTGAGATAGCTAAGTTGCCCAGTTATTGGTGCACGCACTACTAGATTGTCCATACGTGAACCCACATGAGTAGTTTGCTTACGTGCTCTCTCCAAATCGCTTTCCATTAGCGTACGGCGTAGATTAGTGGCGGCACTGTCATGATGTAGCCCCTCTAGCTGCAGTTCTGTATTTTTTGTTTTATAATTATATTCCTCTTGTTGCAATTCTAGTTGTGCCTTACTTTTCACGCCCATATCAAACTCCTCTTCGCCTAGTTTATAATCTTTTTGTAAACGACTAAGCTCATATCTGGCTTGAAGTGTTTGTTGCCTTAAAGTAATAGACTTTTGCTCCATCTCTATTTTCTTCTCTTCATAAAGGATACGTTGCTTTTCCCATTCAGCCTGTTGTTCCTCAATGGTACGTTCCAACTCAGGGTTTTGCAATATAAGTATAACATCACCTTTTTCGAGCATTGCGCCCTCTTCGGCAACCACCTCTTGAACCATTCCCGACTCGAGTGAGTTGAGTTTAATAGTCATTATGGGTTGAACAATTCCTTCTGCATCTACATAGTCCATAAAGTGTGATTGTTCCACATCTGCTACTGTAATCTTTTCCAAATCTATACGTAGCTTTCTACCTCCTGATACTGCTACTAGAACATACACTATGAAAGCGAGAAATGCAATAGAACCTGCAATGTGGAACTTATATTTTTGAATAAATGATCGCTTTGGTAATTGCTTATCCATCAATGAATCTTGAGATTCATGAAAAGAGGATTTGTTGTTATTGTTTGGGGGTATATTAGTCATGATACAGCATTAGTTATTTACAAATTCATAATTAGACTCTATCGAAACTCCATTCTGAAAATCCCATCCTGTCAAGTTTCTCAATCCATAATAAAGACTCCAATAGCTTTGAAGCTCATATATATAAGCACGTTGTGCCTTGTTTTTTTCAGTAATGGCAGCATTAAGATCAAGCACCGTTGACTTACCTAACAAATACAGTCGATAGGCTACTTCATTTCGTCTATCAGCGCGCTGAGTAGTTAATCGTGCAATATCCACCTTGTCGGCTTGCAGATTAAACTGTTTCACTAGCCTTATCACATTGGCATCGAAGTCTATTTGTGCTTGTGCAATATCTATTTTCGCTTTCTCTAGATTACTCTTTGCCACTTGCACCTTTCCACGACCAACGCCCCAATCGAGAATAGGAATGCGAATGCCCAAACTAACCAATTGCTGATTTAGTGGACTTTTGTAAACATCGGCAAAGTCACGTGCAGTTTGCGATAGTCCCACTTGCATATACAAATCGGCCTTGAAGCCTGTAGATGCCTTGGCATAGGCTACGTCACTCTCACTTTGTAGCATGCGAAGTGCAAGATTCTCTATATCTGAATTGTTTTGCCTAGCTAGCTGTAATGCATCATTAACCGAAACCACAAATTTAGGTACAATATCATCAAGTTCCACTTCTATTTCCACATTTTCAGTAATTCCTAAAAAGCTGCGAAGATCCTGAATACGATCGTCTAAATCTATTCTAGCATTAAGTCTATTTGTCTGTTCTGATAGATAATTTATCTCAAGCTGAAGCATTTCATTTTCGGTAATAGTACCAATCTCGTATCGTCCCTGAGCATATCTATATAGAGTATCAGCATTTGCATAGTTTTGATTTGCCGAGTTTAAGTTGCTTTGCGCCGTGGCTAGTTGAAAAAACTTCATAGCAGCAGTTGATGAAGTTTGCTCAAGCGTCTCGGCATATCTCTTCTGTGCTATTGTATATCTTTTTGGCTCCATACGTTTGTTCCATTTTAGATGGTTATAGCCAAACAGGTTTTGCGAATATCCTACTACTACGGGTGTTGATTGGAATGAATGTTGCTTATCCGAAAATATATCCAACCGCTGCAAACCACTTGTTACAAAAAGATTACCACCTAAGGGTGCTATATTTTGATTGATTGTAAACTCACCATTATTCATCAATTGATTTCGCTGCACAAAGTTATCACTACCATCAGGCAGCGTAACGGGGCTTATGGCTCGATTGAGCTGAGTATTTGATGTGAACGTTAGGCTAGGCAAATAGTCTGCCTTAAATGAACGCCAATTCCAATAAGATGCACGATATTGATGACGTGCAGCCACCGTTTGGGGTGATTGATTGTGTGCAATGCTTATAGCTTCGTCCAATGTAATACGAAGTGTGTCCTGCGCACCTAAGCTAGCAGAACATGCTATTGCTATTATTATTAAATATAGATGCTTCATACATTCTTATAATCAAAACTCGTGCCAAACACGTAATACACTGTATAATAAGATAATACTAGAAGTAATGATTTATTTATGTGTGCATATTCGCACAAATGAAGTTCGATATCGCACAGTTTTGTAATGATATTATATGTACATTTGTGGGGTGGATGATGGGTGAAAGGATGAAAGGATGAATTGATGAATTGATGAAAATCGGAAAAAGCATTTAATATTAACCCACCTAGAACCTAAAATAAAGCCACACGCTAACGGCTAACGGCTAATAGCCAAAAGCAAATATAATAATTATGCAAAACAAAGGAAAAATACTCATCGTTGACGACAATCAAGACATTCTGTTTGCTCTCAACCTACTGCTTAAACCTCATGTAGAGGCAGTAAAGGTAACAACACAGCCAGAACGTACAATTCACTTTGTGGAGACATTCAATCCTGATGTGATATTACTAGATATGAACTTCACCAAAGATGCTGATAGTGGACAAGAGGGTCTGCATTGGCTAAAGAAGATAAAAGAGGTTGATCCCGATGCAGTTGTAATATTCATAACAGCATATTCGGATACCGAAAAGGCGGTACAAGCCATAAAGGCAGGTGCTGTAGATTTTATACCTAAGCCATGGGAGAAGGAGAAGTTGCTTGCCACTGTGTCATCTGCAATAGAGTTAAGAAGAAGCAGAACCGAAGTCACTCACCTAAAACAACAAGTGGAGGCATTAGAGAGTAATCGCACATTTCCCGATATTATTGGTGAGAGTGAACCCATGCATCGCATATTCGACATGGTGGATAAACTTAAGGATACTGATGCTAATATTCTTATTCTTGGTGAAAATGGCACGGGAAAAGACTTGATTGCCAATCTTCTTTATTGCACGTCGCCACGTGCCAATCATCCTTTTGTGCATATTGATTTGGGTACTATTCCCGAACAGCTATTCGAAAGTGAATTGTTTGGTCACGAAAAGGGTGCCTTCACTGATGCCAAACGAGAAAAGAAAGGACGCTTTGAAATTGCTTCTGGTGGCACTCTATTTTTGGATGAGATTGGAAATCTTTCTCTACCTATGCAGGCCAAAATGCTTACAGCAATAGATAAACAACAAATCACTCGTCTAGGTTCCACAACGCCATTGGATATGGATGTACGACTAATATGTGCTACAAACGCCAACGTTCATGATATGGTGGATAGGGGTGAGTTTAGGCAAGATTTGCTTTATCGCATCAATACCATCGAACTTCACATTCCGCCATTGCGAGATAGGGGACGCGATATTGAGCTTTTGGCTAATTATTTCTTGAAAAGATTTGCACGAAAGTACAAAAAAGATATCAAAAGTATCACATCATCGGCCATTCGTAAGCTTCGTGAGTATAGTTGGCCAGGCAATGTGCGTGAGTTGCAACACACCATCGAGCGTGCAGTCATTTTATCATCGGGCTATACCATTTCGGCAGATGATTTGATATTGACACCCACCAACACACGCAAAGCAAAGGTTGAGAATTTGAATCTCGAGGATATTGAACGCATCGCCATAGAGAAGGCTCTCGATCGTGCAGATGGCAATATGAGCCAAGCGGCCGAGATATTGGGTATATCGAGGTATGCGTTATACAGAAAGGTTGATAAAATGAAGTAGGGGCAAACCTGCGTGTTTGGCCAATTATATATTTGTTTGGAAACAAATAACCATTTTCCCCTCGTTAGGAAACGAGGGGATGGGATGGCGCACACACAGGTGCGCCCCTACACGGAACAATTATTGTTATTATATCACCCATTTTCACTATGTTTGTATCACAATTAATGTCACTTTCATTATCATAAAAAATGAAACTCAACTCAAAATATATATTCATACTAAAAATAATATCCATTGTGATATTATCGCTTGTAGGGGCTTGGTTGTATGTAAATAATTTATATTTTTCTGCATCAATAATGCTACTAATAATCATTGTGGTTGCCGTATCTATATATTATGATAGAAAAAGATTGTTTGGGAGAGTGGAGCATTTGATTTCATCAATACAATATGAAGATTTTTCGACCCACTTTGTTATCAATGACAAAAAGGATGAACTTAGCCAACTATCAAAGGAGATGAATGAGGCTCTCGAAGCATTTAGAAACCGAAGTGCGGATGCCATGATGGGCGAAACTGAGGCTATGGCGTGGCAAAAGCTAATTAGTGTGCTCACTCACGAGATAATGAATAGCATTACTCCTATCATTTCTCTTTCCGAGACATTGAGTGAGCAGGCCCAAATAGCTGAAGCCAGCGAAGATAATTACAAAATCATGCTTCAAGCTATGGAAACTATTCATAGGCGTAGCGAAGGCTTACTGATTTTTATAGAGAATTATCGAAAGCTTACTCGCTTGCCACAACCAGTGGTGCACCCTTTTGCTCTGAAAACTCTATTTGTATCACTACAACAGCTACTTGCCTCTAACAATATCGTTTTTACTTACTCTATCTATCCCGAACAGCTTATTTTGAATGCCGATAAAGGTATGGTGGAGCAAGTATTGATTAATCTATTGAAAAATGCTCACGAGGCGTGTCAAAACAAGGAGAACTCAAAGATTGATGTAAAGGCAAACAAGATTGGCGACGAAATTCATATTTCGGTCTCCGATAATGGTCAAGGAATACTACCCGAAGTAATCGAAAAAGTGTTTATCCCTTTCTATTCCACCAAAACCAATGGTTCTGGAATTGGGCTAAGCATATGCCAACAAATTATGATCAGGCACAAAGGCAAGCTCATGGTACAGTCGGATGATAGAGAAACAAAGTTTACGATGGTATTTAATGTATGATGCTACTGTCAATACACTTTGTGAGATGCTGTCAAAATACAGGAATAGGATCTATTCATTGAGCAAGTTTTGATGATACTTGATACTCATTATTTGAAAACTCAATGCGTAATATCGAGTCAATTTCGTCTATATATATATATTCTTGACTTAGTCTATACTTGTTATACAATTCCATTATTGCCTTTTGTTTTACTTCAGAAATCAATGACAGATCTAGCATCATGGAGTTATTCAAATCATTAGGTTCAAACTTCTTTAATCCATTTCCATATTCTCTTCTGTTGTCATTAAATATCTCCTTTGCCACATTTGTCAATAAATAAGCGAAAAGCAAATCAATATGTATTGTTGTTTCAAATAGATTTGGCTCCACTGGATAAATACAATGAAAGGTAGTAAGGTTATGAATATTGGCCTCATTTCTGATAAACTTAATGCCTCTTCTATTAAAAACAGAAACCCAAATAGGTGCAGGTGGCCTATTCTCTAGGGCATACCATGGATTTCTACTTCTAGTTAAATATCTTTTGTCAAAACCTTCTTGCTCTCCTTTATTAATATAACTTGTTTAGTTTCACTACGTTGTTGATGGCATTCTTTCCTTTCCGAGCGGAGTAAGGGCGTAGCCCGAACGAGGCTCGGAAAGGAAAAGATAAAAAAGTTGATTATTTTTGTTCTCCACAAAATAAAAATAATTATGCAACAATTTTATCATTCAAACGCCAAAACAAATGTACATATTCGTGAGCAGATTTACAAATCTGAAAAAACGAATACTCAATTATCCGAGCAATTTGAAGTCTCTACTCAGACTGTTTCAAAATGGAGAAATAGGGAGTGTCCACAAGACATTTCATCTCGTCCGAAAAGCATCAATTACGCTCTCTCAGAATTGGAAAAAGCACTCATAATCAGCATTAGAACTTCTACGTGGTTTCCCATTGATGAGGTTCACGAAATGCTTTTAGAGCAAAATGAAAACATTTCAAGAAGTTCGGTTTACAGGTGTTTCTGTCAAAATAACATCAACACGGTGCCGACGGAAGAAAAAGAAAAAACAAAAAAATTCAAAGAATACGAACCCGGCTATCTACACATTGATGTAGCCTATTTCCCTAAATTTGACGGGCAGAAATGGTATCTGTTTGTAGCCATAGACAGAGCCACCAGAACGCTGTTTTACTGCTTGTACAAAGATAAAACTGCTCAATCGACCCAAGATTTCTTTGATAAATGTATCTCTTTTTTCCCTTTCGTTATTACCCATATTTTGACTGATAATGGGCTTGAATTTACAAACGGGCTCATAAAATCAAAGAAAGGGGAACTCTGTAAAAAACCATCTTTACTTGATGTTAAATGTGCTGAAAACAACATAGAACACAGACTTACAGCTCCTTGTACGCCTAAAACAAACGGAATGGTAGAAAGAGTTAACGGAACTATAAAAACAAACACAATACTAAGATATGAGTACAAAAGCAAAATTCAAATGGATGAAGATATTCTAAAGTTCTTGATATTCTACAATTTATATCGAAGACACGGCTCGTTGAGAAAAGAACTTAACCTCAAAACGCCTTTTGACGCTATAAAGAAATGGTTCTGTTTGAAACCCGAAATCTTTAAAGAAGATCCTATTGATTTTAAAAATAAAATCCTAAATTTGCTACAAAATAAGTCAACCATCCATCAACAACCTTGTGAAACTTGACAATAACTGTTAGACTCATTATTATTGTTTTGCTGTCCATCAAAAAGATACGCTAGCTTATTTTTTTTTACAAGCTCGTCAAAATCTCTTCTAGTAAAGAAAGAACCTTGAACATCCTTTGATTTGCAAATACATGGCAAAAGGTTTGAATTATGAATATTAAACTCTTCGGCTTTAGATTTGCTAAAGCAGAAATACTCATTTGCTCCTGTAGCAATACCTCTTACGACTCTTGCATAGGTTGAGAATGATACTAGTTTATTATACTTTAATGCACTTTGAGGTTGATAATAGCTTCTCCATTTTTTGTTTGGATCTATATCCTTCTGACAATATGATGAATCACCTTGTGCATTAGGATAAGACCTAATATAGTTATTAATTAACGTGAGTTCGATGTAAGAATAACATAGATTTATATTGATAAATAGC
>CAYVWK010000027.1:0-18846 GCA_964455235.1 uncultured Paludibacter sp. | reverse complement strand
CTTTTTCAATCCTGACATTACATGGTAACAAATGTTGTTTCTCCTTGATTAATCTGCGTGCCTTTGCTGCTGTCATCCCTGAATTTAGGGTAAAGACTATATCCCAAGCACCACCTCTATGAGCGGTCAAATAAAGCACACCTTTGAGTGTTTTATCTTTTGGAATAGGACATAGATTGCATCTCAACCCTCTTTGTGTTGCCTCTTTCCCTATATGATAGGTATTAATAACCATAGGCACTTGAAGTATATCCTCTCTTAATACAAGGAGTGTATGCAGAGCATCTGTTTGCAAAAATTTCCATGAAGCATTACCCCATGTTTTATACGTGTGAGGACAAACAAGCTCTCGTATTTCAAAATAATTATTATCCTTGATTCTTTCTATGATTTCTTTTCTTTTCATGATCTAAAAAATCTTTTAGCATGGGAAACTTTTTGATAAACTCAAGATTAAATACAAAGTTCAAAAAAACTATTCCTCGTGCATTAGGAAACAATCTTTTCAAATTTTTAAACCAGTTAGCTGCATAAAAATAAATCAACCCCCAAGTAATACCTCGCAGTAGTTCCACTACCCATCCATCATTCCCAATAGTATTACCTATGGAAAATAAAGCTGCTGTTACCACAAAATAGGCTGTTAGCTCAAAGAGAGCTGACATCACCTTTTTCATATTTAAACTTTCATTCTGCACCCTGATTCCAGCTATAATACCAAGAAGTAACGACACTCCAAAAGCTATTGTCAATCCAACAATTAATTTATGTATGGGTGTGAAATACAACACTACCGAAGTTAGCCATCCTATAACGGCATAATAAACAGCTTTCATTAAAGATTCTTCCATGAGCTTTGTTTTTGCAAATATACAAACATTGCGTATATTATACGCATATTTTGATAAAAAACTTTCATCTCTTCAAGTAGCTATTCTTAAATTGTTTCCACTTCGATAAACAGTACCTGGTGCTAATCCCGATGAGCTGGTCGGTAGGTCTTTAAAAACCATCTGTGTTATTCCTGACTCTCGACCTATGCTAACGTAATAGTTCTCATTTTCATAATTTAAAAACATACGAAATAGTGTATCTGTTATTAATACTCTATTATTTGTCGTGTTATCTCCAAGATGAAGAGCGCCATGACCACTAACCAAAGTAAACCTATCTATACCTCGCACTCTTTGAACAGCTCTTACTAATAACCTCCCATGTGACACAATTGGACTTGAATCATTGTTTATAATTAATGTTTCCTCTCCTGACGGATTATATAACGTTATTTTTTTTGCATTTTCATCTATAACAATTTTTTCACCTGAACCCCCTGTCTCAAGACCACCTATTATCTTAACTTTCCCAGCTTCGCTTATTTTGAAATTTTCAAGATCAATTATAAGTTTACCATCTGCTGTAAACTCAAAAGCCCCAGAAAGAAAATGTCCACTACCATCTTTGTTAAGTAAAACCTTAGATGTTTTGTTTTGCGCTTCCGCATAATTACCGCCTAACCACATTCCAACATTATCCCCCTCTAAGCCTGACATACCAGCTTTGATGTTCTTATCCTCATCTTTCAACAGAAAAACATTCGTCGCCACAAGCCCACCTAGAACATCAGTTGAACCTTGCATGGCTTTGACAAGGTAATGTACTGCATCTTGATAAGCTGTAGCAACATTCCCCTCCTGCAACATGATATTAGTGTATCTTACCTTGTTAGCTCTTGTACTACCTGCTTGACCTGCATAAATAAGCAAAGTCCAATCCCTGCCATCATTAGGAACGGTAAATATCTTTACTGTCTTTTTATTAGAAAAATCATGTATTGTATTTTCTACTGCCGTAGGATATCTTATTTCATCTGGATTCCATAAAAGCATAGAAAATTTGGTTGCAGTTCCACTTATTAATTCTGACTTTTCGATTGTGCAAATATATTCAACGCCATTCTTCAAAGGGATATTGACATTATCCCAAGACCTTCTTCTTCCTCGAATAGCTTCAAAAATAGAATTACTTGAAGGTTCAGAATCATCTGGAGCTTCAATTTCAATCTGAGTAAGTTGAGCCTCATTTGCTCCCCCTATTTTCATATTAGAAAGGTAAGTGCCTACACCAAGGGCTTCATCCCATGCTTCAGAAGCTAATAATGCTGCTTCCTCTATTCCTGATTTTACGTCCTTATACGTATCTCCCGATTTAAAAGAAATGTTTCCTTTTATAACACCATTCTGTAAATCAAAATAAGTTTCTCCATCTGCACTGGCAATCATATCAGTTGTTATTCGTCCTGGTAAGACTTCTGTATAACCATACATGCGAGTAAAACTACGATTTCCATCATATTCCTTATTTAAAATTCCGTATAAGAAATGATAATAATCTCCATAATACGTCATACCTATAGGAGACTCTGAAAGCAAGAACTCACCCGATGTGCCAAGACGTGAACATCGAGCATAGAAATAATAAGCTTTCTTCTTGTCTAATGCTGGGGATAGATAAGCTTCCATATTCCAAAATTTATACTCTGAGGGCTGCATGTTTGGCTTAATAGCGCTAATGCCAAGTGTCATGTGTTGTAGGATAGCTGGAGCTGCTGAAAACTTACCTGATTGAAAAAAGTAACTATGTGAAACAGGCGATGGTGCCTGCATAGACGATACAAATCTAAACTGCAAACTCTCATCACCTACAATAAGCTGCATTGTTTCTACCGTAAGTGGTGAAACTGAACCAGTAAAGTTACCAAAGTCATCGCTTAGACTTTCAAAAGCAGCTTGAAGCATCGTAGTCGTTTCTTGTGCATCTCTAAAACTACGTTTTGTGTATTGAAGTGCTTCCTCTTGTCTTTTATCAATTATTACCTCATCAGCTTCTAACTTATTAAGAGTAGAAAGAAAACCTCCTGATGTAGTGACATTGGAAAGTTCTATCTCTGGCTTATAAGGAGAGTTAATAAAATCCTTGATACCTACAATACGAATTAGAACTGGCTGCTCTTGGAACTGTTCATCGGTAAATTCAACATATCCTCCTAATCTAATTTTACCTCCAATAGTTAGCCAATTCTTTTTGGCATAGATAGGGTCCAACTCTCCTGTAAAGGAAAAGCGTGGAAGCTCATTTTCATAGAGATACTTAACAGCTTCACGAAACATATCCCAACTGGCTCCTTCTTTAGAGGCATCATCACACACATAAGCATCTGGCATATAGATATTGAATATCGCATACCTATCCCCTTGCTCTATTTCAGTAGATGCTTTTGGTTTGAAAGTTTCATTGGGCATCATCATCCCATCATATTCCTGAGCTACAATCTGAAATCTTCGCTCCTCATGTTTGTAACCAGTGAGGGCTTTAGATGTTTGAACAAGGTCAAATTCTTTACCTGCTAACATCCCCGATTCAAATTTAATGGTTGCTTTCTCTCCTGCTATACGATAGTCTGAATAATTCAAGCTCTCTGGTATGGTATTATCTATAATGTCATATTCATTTTTAGTAACATCCACAACTACAAGCTGTGTTACTACTCCCTCACGTTTTGGATAAATGTGCGTACAATCAAGGCTGTCTTCAACCTTTGGCATATTGTCATTATCAATTCTTTGAATACTAAAACCTTCGCTATCGGTGATGTAGGTTTTTCCCTCATATTCAAGTGTTTGATTTTTAGGTAACAGCAACTCCTTAGAACCATATTTGGAAAAATCAATATTCCTTTCTCCCCCTTGTACATAGAGTACATCAATGGATTTTGAAAGGTCAAAGTTCTCTCTTTTGACGCCTGTTCTAAATCCATTACCCCGACCATAAGACAGTACAAGTGGATTGGTTTTGTTGTACTCAATCTTTTTAAGGGATATTTCTTTCCCTGAAATTTCATACTCGGTATTAAACTCATCAGATACCATTTGAAGTGCTTCGCTTAAATAAACGTGGTTAAATGAAATAGGTTTTTCCGCTTCATCCACACACTCTCCACGTGTCCAACCAAAATCCCTTTGGTTCAAATTAGCTACAATAAGGTCAATAAACTCATGAGGTTTTACAGTAAGCGTAAATTTAAGTTTACTACTGGTAAGGTCTTTTAGTTTATAGATAGAAAGAACCTCTTTAGGAGCTTCAAAGATAGCTGTATAATCAAAGTTACGACTGTGGTGTTTATTGATATGAACTGGACGAAAGAGCGTGTAGATTTCACCTTGAAACTCTACATAACTACCAAGAGGTATTTCCTCGTGTTCAAATAATGAGAATTGGAGCGTAAGGGCATCTTCACCCATAATTTTTCTAACCCTATAACTTTCCTCTGAAGGAATAATACTTAGTATTTCACTACCTTGTTTATTATAAATTTTCATCATCTTGCTAAATTTTAAAAAGTGGTTTTTCCTTCTAAAGCTCCAATGGTAGATGGGCTTAATCGCTTTCTTGATAGATAGTCCAATGGAATGGACTCCTTATCTCCATCTACCCCTTTTCCAATTAACAGAGAGTTTTTCTTAGGAGAAAGTTTTTCTTCAATTTGATAAGCAAATTCTTCAACTTGTGATATATTGCTTGCAGTAGCATTCCCGGTAAAACTTAATAACTCAATTTTTATATCCAAGATTGTTAAGCCTAAAAGACAAGAATCAAAATCAATCTCGCTTTCAGGAAGCGTCGTTAGCGTAGGATTTTTAGACGTATCGTACGCATTATTGTAAAAATCAATCTCCTGTAAAGCGGTCAATGTCCGTATCGATGCTTTCGAGCTATTCAACTTAAGATTCTTAAACAACAATGTATTCACTACGCTAAGTCTTTCTATTACATCTGAACCAAAAGAATATGTATAATCAGATCGGTTAGAAAAAACACTACATCCAATTAGAGATGCTTGCAGTAGAGTTGCCCCTTCGCTTGAGCTACATTCGTTATTAAAAAACAGACTATTATAAGCACTCCCTAAATAAAAGGCTGCATTGACATTATGCCGATTGTTATAGATAAGTGAACTATATGCTTTACACTCTCTGCACCCTCCTCCATTATCACTTCTATTGTTATAAACATGAGAATTGACAACAACACTCTGATAGCATCCCCCTCCTCCTTGAGATGAGCCAGTTCCAGTAATCGTATTGTTATACACCTTACATGCTATGAGCGTTCCCTTGTGGATAGCCCCACCATGCGCTCTGGCTGAACAGTTTGTAATTTCACAGGAAACAAGCACTAAAAAATTATTACTCGGACGCACTCCACCTCCTTGTGATGTTACACCAGTAGCATTGTTAGCATTACCATTCATGATTGTTACACCATTGAGATACGTATTTTTTTGAGAGGCGAAATAGACTACATTATAAGCTGCATTTTCCTTACTGGATGTCGTTGAGCGGTCGCCAATGATGGTATTAGAATTTACAACTATCTCACGAGTGATATCCCCCGAAAGTATCGTTTTGTTTTTCATCATTCCATCCTCATTGACCTCTCTTAACCAGGGATAATCTTCCCCCATAAATCCTCCGTAAATATCAACTTCGGATTTTATCGTAAAAGTGGCATTTCTATTTAAACAATTTCCATCGTTATAAGTCGTAGAACTTGTTCTTAGATGTGTTGGATAGTAAACACCCTCCCTAACATAAATAGCATCCCCTCCTTTAGCAGCATTGATAGCATTTTGCAAATACACAAAAGGATTTTGCCAACTACTGCTGTCACGAGTTGCTGTCTCGGAGTTAATTTGTGAAGTTGTATAATCAGCTTCACTACCATCTACATAAAGGATTTTACCCTCCTTGACTTTCTTGTGTGTCTCAGCTACTTTCCAAATAAAAGGCAAACCATCAATATCTATAATTTCAAACACATAAATCCCTGGGCTTGTTACAGTCGGAGGGACATCTCCATTCCAAACTATGGGAGCTGCAAACGAAACGGTCTTACCAGTTGGCACATCAACAATAAGACGACACCGTGCATTCCCTATTTCTCCAATCATAGGTAAGAGATTAAAACCAATAAGCACATCATCAATTACATCCACTTTAAAGGTATTTATCTCTACACTTGGAGCTATTGTAATTGCACCACTCGATGGTAGTCTATATGCTTTAAGCCTTACATCTATTTCCTCGTTCTCTGATTTTCCTACTGTCTCCAACCATTCAGCCTCACTTCCTTCAAAGCCATTTCTAACAGCAATATCGTACGCATTCTCGGTCATTTTCATCCACGAGGTAGTGTCCGTGAAACTTGCCGTGTTATTCTGTTTTAATGACAGATAGGATCTACCCTTAGAAGCCACTAAATCCAACATCTCGTATGTGGATTGATTATTTTCCTTAGGTGTTATCGCTATTTTAACTGCTAATTGTGCCATGATTTAAAAAGTTTAATTCTTTACTTAATTGATATATAAAAATCCTGCTTCCTCATGGATATGAACTGTTGGGTCCGTTAGAATAGAGAGTATAAAAATTCCAGTAAGAGATGAAAACTCACCCTCTATTTGAATTAAATCTGATACCTGCTGATTCCCTTTAAAAGAGTTAAGTAGTAAGACATCTCCATCGTTTAATAAGGGTAAAGTATCCGATGCTTGCAATTCTCCTTTTACTATAAACAAATACAATCGTCTTTCTATAAAATTTGAAATAATCGTAAGAGTTAGTTCAAATTCACACCAAAGACGATAGTCAATAAAAAGTTGCTGGATATTGAGTTCCTTGTAATAGCAAAAATAGGTTTGAGCGTTTTTACTCAGGTACAATTCTCTTTCATCATCCTGTAGCAAATCATGCATAAGCGCATAAAGATTTCTCTTGAATACAGAAGCTGTCGTAGCTCTAAGAAGTAGTTTAAGCGTTACATCCCATTCTTTAGGTATTACATAGTTACTATCGGCTATTAGACCATGAGAAAGGGAATTTTCCATCACCAGCCCTTCTTTTAGACTAATCGGAGCTATAAACTGACTTTCCGTTCCCTCTAATACGGCTATTCCATAGGTAGATAAATCCTTACCATCTATCTTATATCCTTGTAGTGGAATATGTTCTTCTATGGGAGCTTCATAGGTATAATCCTCCATCGGGCTATCCTCTGAGAATAGAAGTGAGAAACTACATAACTGAAAATATGCACCCTCCAAACTTTGTCTTTTTATAAACCTCAAAGTCTTCGTAACGCCAATATCTGGAAAAGAAAAACGGCTATATGATTTCTCCATTAACCGATACATAAATCCTTCTATATCAGCATTTTTATTGATGGAAACAAAGTCAATTTCAAACTCACGGTGTTGAAGTTTTAAATCCTTTAGGTCAATCTCTAATCCTTCCTCCTCTGCCCAATCATTCACCTCTAAGGGTTTAAGTTGTGGAAAACTGGCAATACCTCTATAGCCACCCTCTGCTATGAATAAACCGAAACGTTCTGTTGCATTCACTCCATCTATGTAGAATTGACCTTTCATCTTAAATGAACTCCTTTTACATTGATTGATTCGATACCCGTTTTTACATAGCCCATGGATTGCTCTATCTTTTCTAAGCGAGCTGTGTTTCTCTCAATGGCTGCCAAGTGAGTAAGTGATTGTGTACTATTGACAAAAAGCAATTTCATATTTTCAGCTATCTGATAGGTATATATCTGGAGAGCAGCAAAGCGACCGTTAAGCTCATTCGCTGAATCCTGACTCATAGACTGAAAACCTTTAGCTTCCGCACTACGAGAGCTTCCAAAAATATCCCATCCTTGTTCCGATAGCCCTTCTTTGATTTTTTCCATCGCATCTCCATAACCATCAACTCTACCCTCTATTCTATCAAAAAAGCGTATTACATCATCAACTATGTCATTGTCTCCATCCATACCAAAACTCTCATTCATTTCCTCCTCTAAATCATCAAACAAGTCTTGAAAATACCGAGCAAAAATCATTTGAGAAATGATGTTCTCAATTACCTGTGTAACCTTATCTTTAAAATCATCAATAGCACTAAAAACATCTCCATCTCTAAAAGCATCCACAAGTGCATCTGAAAGCTGACCTCCAATTTCACCTGCCAATTCACGAAACGTATTTCGCATTTCCTCTTGTGCCTCCAAAGCTTTAGAGCGTATTTCCTCCCAGTTATCGATCAACTCTCGTGTCGCATCATCAAACTTCTTATAGTTTTTTAGAATGTCTGGATTCAATTCAAAAGTGTCAGGGTCGAATATCTCACCATATTGGTTGGCAAGAGAATCAAATACAGCTACAACTTTAGGGGCTGCAAGACCTGTTGTTACACCTCCAACAATGGCTCCGATGGCTGCACCTATAATGGTTCCCAGTCCCATTGCCCATCCTCCAACGGCTGTTCCAATAGCCGCTCCAACAGCTGCACCACCACCCATACCTGCTGCAATGTTTCCTGCATCGCCCACTTTCTTAGTACCAGTCTGAACTTGACCCTCTCCCAGTAGATTGGACATCTCCCTTAGCTCACCCATAGCAGCTGCATACTTATTTGCACCAGCCACAGCTTTAGCGTAAGGATCTTCAACTCCAAAGAGATTTCCTTCCTTATAGGCTTCCACTTCAATACGAGCCATAGCTGCTGCATGAGCTGCTTCACGTATTTTTTGATTCCACTCCTCTTGGGCTTGTTTGTTCTTTTCGACTTGTGATATAATGGTAGAGAATATGGTAGCAAGACCGGAAATACCCGAAGAAATTATCTCCTCAGGTTTTGTGCTTGTAAAGGCAGTCGTAATATCATCTATACTACCTGCTAAAGCTGTTATTGTTTTTCCTATTTCACCTAAAGCACCACTACTCTCTGAGAGTGCACTTCCTAATTTTGAGAGCGAGCTTCCAAGTTTTTGAGCAACACCCAAAATCTTCTCCCACCTTTGCTCATCTAACATCTCATCAGCTGCCTCTTTCGCTTCTTCGAGAGCTTCTTTGAGTTTTTCAACATCTACACCTACAGCCTTGAATAACTCCAACTGTTCAGGAGTAAATTTAAGCTCCGAAACTACCTTTTTTGCCTTTTCAAGTTCATTGAATGTAAGTTTAGTGATATCTTCAAAAAGTGGTAATACCGTCCGTATTTTATCGGTTACAAGCTGTGAACCATCTCCATATAGAAACAATTCTAAAATACCTTTTCCATTTTCTTGTAAAACATCTTCCTTTAGTTTATCTAAGGCTTCATTCATCTGCTTTGTTGCCTCTTTGACAGGACTACTATCAGCACCGTACTTGGTTGTAAGTTCGGCTATGTCTTTATTAAATTTTTGCTCAATATCGGATTTTTGTTCTACAAAATTGCGATACTTTTGAAGGAGTTTTTGGTGGACTGCATCAACATCCTTTTCATAGGTTTCCTTCTCGCTATCACGTAAGGATTGGAACCAGTTCGTTTCTGTATCTGAAAGGGTAATTTTACTTCTATCAAACTTACCTTTTCCTCCCGAAGCTTCCCATTCATCCTCTCTAAAATCTTGAAGCTGTTCGAGTAAATCTTCCTCTTGGCGTGTTAGCAGAGTTAGCTTCTTTTTATGATGTAAAGCAAGTAAGGCAAGCTCCTTTTCTGTACCTTCCTCCAAAACGGCTAATTCAGCTTCTTCCGTTTGATACTTCAAATCTTCTAAAAGCCTTTTCTCACGTAAACTATTATCAACTAATTCTTTTTGTGTTTTTTGATTTCCTTTATCTACAGTTTGGGACTTAAGTGTATAGAAATCAATCCAGCCGGTGATATCCTTAATTTTTGCACGAACATCCTCTAATGCACGTTTCTTTTGCCCCTCCTCCATGTGGGAGTTATATATCTCTGATTCTTCCTGCAGGAGTTGTTCTAATTCCTTTTGATACTCTTTTAGTAATTGCAGACCAGTAACCTTATTGGCTTGTCTTCTGTTAATTTCTCTAATAAAAAGATTGGTTTGGGATTCTAAATCCGCTTTTGAGAATGTACCCCAATCTTTAAGTGTACCAACTGCTTCTTTCTTAATGCCTTTTTTATCAAATTCTTCCTGTTTTTTAATAACCTTGGCAAGTAGTTTTTCCCGCTTATCAACCTCTTTTTCTAAATCCTCATTGGAATAGCCTGTCAAATCAGACATCAACTGATTGGCTTTGTCTTTATGAATTTCCATCTCATAGCGAAGGAGTTTAGCTTTTGCTCTATAGAGTCTCTCTTGTAGCTGGGGCAGATTGGAACTTCTTTTTTCATCCCATCCTTGTTCTTTCATTTCCTTATCAAAGGCATCCTTAGCTGCTTCAACTATGGCTAACTGTTCATCATACTTTTCCTGCAAGCTACTGGTATAACGTTTTGCTTGTTCTTCATTGATATCCTTTTGAAGCTGGAGAATTTCTTCCAATGTGAGTATCTCAATATCGTATTTTTCTAATATACTTGGGTACTCTTTTACCAAGTCCTTTAATGCTTGGGTTCTCTCTCCATCAGCCCTCGTCTTATCACGAATCACATTGATAAGGTTATTTGCTTTGTTAAGCTCTTCTTCTTGTTTGCGATTTAAACTCTCTAATTCTTGGTTAAACTCCCTGGTTGCTTTCTCTGCTGCCGAAGTCTTATCTCTATAGAGAATAACAGCTGAGATAAGTGCAGTAAGAGCTGTTACAACTAAAACTATGGGATTTGCCAATAAAGTTTTATTTAGGAGAGCCCACACTGTAGAGAGTTTCTTAGTTCCGATGGCAAGTAATGCTTGTGCTGAAGTAAGTGTCTTTCCTGCAAGTGCTGCTTCAAGCTGCATAAGGGTATTAACTTTTAATACAGCACTATTGACTATCAAAGCAGCTCTATATGCACCATAGGTTGCAATTAGATGCAGAAGCACAGTTCCTATTTCCTTGTAATTATATACAAGCCATGAAACAGACTCTATAGAAGCTTTCATCGTTCCTTGCATCTTTGTTCCTATCTCATCAAGCATAATAGCAAAATCATCCTGGAGCTGCCCCAAACTGGCAGAAAGATTTTGCATTTGCTCATCCATCATACCATAGAATTTACCTCCCTCATCTGTCAGCTCATTTATAACCATCTCTAAATGCTCGAAGCGTAGAGCTGAACGATCCACCTCTATACCCATTTCTTGTAGAGTTTGTGTAACAACAACTCCCTTTGCTGCAAGTGATTGCAACATATGAGAATCTAATTTATCAAAACCTTTTGCTCTATTATAGGTATTGACAAGGTCAGCAAGCGACCCCTTAGTTCCGGAAGCTATGTTTGAGAGCCTGTCTAAAACTGGTATAACATCTTCTGCCGCAGTTCCAAAAGCCATTAGTTTTGAGCTTTCTTCCACAAGGTCGGAAAACTCAAACATATTATACCAAGCATAATCTTTTAGTTGATTGATGAAATCTGATGCTTTTTCTGCTGTCCCTAAAAACACTTTTAATGAAGATTCAGCATCTTGAAACGAAGAGCGTACTTCAAACATTTTTTTGACAAAAAGACCTAATGTTACTGGTCCTATAAGGGATTTAATAGTGCTACTGACCGTACTAAAAGCTTTGTCCATTCTCAGCCCCTCAGCTTCAGCTTGATTGCCAATATCTTTGAGGGCTGAACGTGTCTCTTCGGCACCCCTGAGAAGTTCCGTGTTATCTAAACCTACTCCAAAAGATAATCTACCGCTCATTGAAAATCTGTTTTATACGTTCTATATTTTTAGGATCGTCTGCGTTAATAACCTCCTCTTGTGATGTGTCGTCATAGGCAGGAACTACGCTTGAGTAAAGCACCAAATTTGCATAGCTTAACTTGTAAAGAATAAAGTCAAAAGAGACTTGAGGAAAGTTTTTAGCAAAACCAGCAATAACAGCCCAAATGCTGTCATTTTTTACCCCCTTGACTGTCTTAGTAGATTTACCTCGAACAGGGAAGTTATAATGCCGAAAAAAAAATCTATGTTCATACCCGACAACAATAAAATAAGTGTTGTATTGACCTCACTGGGAGTCATTTCAAAAAGGATTTTTCTTGCTAAACGTTTCCGCTTGCGCTCTGCCTTAGAAAAGTACTTAAACAGATTTATCTTTATTTTTTGAGGAGCTTGGGCACCCACAATAAGCATTGCAATAATATCACCTATTAATTCCGTATCCTTAGCAATAGACAAAGATTCAAATAGGAGATTTTCACTATCCATCTGAATAGCAGGGAGTTTCGAGATGAGCTTAGAAACTTCGATAAGCGTAGCTATCGTAGGCTGAGCAGCCTCAAAGGTATCTTTACCGACCTTAACCTCTGTCTTTTCTTGCAAAATAGTCTTGGCAACTTTACTCTCTAATGTATCCATGTGATGTAATTTTACTTGTCACTTTAAGAGTATGGCATCATCTTAAACGGATAATACCATACTCTCATCGTTACAAAGGATTAAAATGAAAAAATTAATCGCCCGAAGGTTTCGTAAAACTTTGAAGCATATTGCCTGTTGTAGGTTTAAGAGCATCAAAGTTATATTTTGCCAATTCACCATCTTTCGATGTCCAAGTGTTCTCTACACTCACACGTGTTTTGCTTAATACAAAACCAGGTATAGTTGCATCCTCTGGAATCAATCGAACGGCATACTCCTCGCTAACAACACCATCCGTATGCTCTATAGGCAAGCTTTGACCTTTAGAAAGGTAAATCTCAAACTCAAGCGTATAGGTGTTTTTTGAATAGCGCACATCCACAATATCACCACCTTCAGCAAAAGCTTCATTCTTTGTGCCTTTATTGGTAATAAGTTGTGTGGAATCCTCCTTGATTTTTGCGCTAATGGGTGTCCAAGTTGGTGAAGACGGAATAGCTCCATCTTCTAACTTAACATATTCTATGGTTGGGTTTCCCCATGATAATACAGCCATAATATCCTACTTTGTTTAAAATGATACATATTCAAATTTTAATTTTACACTTACAAAATGCTGGTCTATTTCCTCCTCTGAAAAAGTTTGTATAATGGAGGCAAGAGAAAAACGATAACCATCCTTTTTTAACTCCTGAACTATCTCTTGCAGATAAGCTTCAATCTCATTACATCTTCCAATGTTTCTGACTTTTGTCTTACCCTCATAATTGATATTAGGGATATAAACATTGATAGTTACCACTCCCTTTTGACGCTCTCCATCAATACCAGTAATAAACGTGACAACAGCATCTTCCTCTGATGAGTTGAAGGGGCGCATACCGGATCGATAAACATTCCCTCCAATTTTTGATTTGAGCGTTGAATCCCTAATCAAATGAAAAATCTCCTTTTCAAAAGTGCTTCCTGTCTTTTTCACGTTCTTGTAAATCCTAATTCTCTTAACAGCTTTGGTACTAACTCTCCTGCTAATAATTCCGAAGATGAAAGTACATTTTTATTGGCTGCTACATAAGCAGCATAGTTCATTCCTGCAACAACTATCAGCACATACCCTTTCGCATGTGAGGATGTTATTTCTCTGAGAAAATCAACACCTCTTTTAGTACCTAACTCTCCATCCTTCACCTGTTCAAATGAGGATGTATGCAGAACAACTCCATCTTTTAAAACCATATAACCAGTCGAGCTTCTTAAATTACCCGTTTGGTCTATATAGTTTCCATTTAGTCGGGCTTCATTTACACATTCAATTCCAACATAGTTCAGCATACGAATAATTGACCTTTCTCTACGAGCTATCTCTTTTGCGATATAGCTATCAATCTGATTTTGAGTATGTTTAGCATGAATAGGCATTAAATAGTAATCCTTACTCGTTTAATGGTTGTTAGAACTTCCAAACTCTGAACAAGTTTTTCTGCAACCTCCTTTTCCTCCCTATCTAAAAGGCGGATTTGGTCTGCCTCAAAACTCATATCCTTAGTAGTAATGATATACGATGAAATAGTAAATTTTCCATCCATGTAATACCCTCTGTTATTAAGGGTATTTGCCATGTATTTACAAGCTACTTTCTCACCGTAGGTTTCATCTGCATTGATAGGTTCTCCATCTGCATTGAGCCCCCCCTCAGCTTGAATTACCTCTTGTATATATCCATCCATTTTTACCAAAGATTTGAGCGGTCACGAACACTTGGAGCTGTTCCACTTATATCCACATCCCCCTTTCCAAGCTCTCTGGAAAGAGCTGCATAGTAAAGTTTTAAAGCTTCGATGTTCCATCCCTTACTTACACCTCCCTCCGTTACGTTAGAATAAATTGGCAACCATACACTCATTGAAGCGTGTATAGCCTCCTTAGCACGTTTTACTTGAACCTCAGAGTCAGGATCAAGACCATTTTCAACAATGATAAGGTCAATCTCCTCCTCTGAGAGTTCAAATTTTGAAAGGGAAATTTGCAAGTACTGTTTCGTTGTCATTGTTAGGTTACAACAAAAATGTTTTAATCTACCGTTAGAATGAACACACTGGTGATAGCTTCAAAAGAGGGAAAAGCGTTCAACTCAACAGCTGTAAACTCTGCCCATGGGTCATTCTCTTGCCACTTACTAATGAGTGCTCTGTTGTAAATTGCATAATTTACATGTTCAACAGGGCGCATCTGTTCCATGCAAAGAGCGTTTTTAATAACTCCTAAATTTCCTGCTGGAATGAAAGAGATATTACCCTCTTTCCATGGTTTAAGAGCGGAAATAACACCGTCCTTTTCAACACCAATTACCTCATCCACAATTTCAATGTAAGGTAGCATGTGTGCTTGCAGGTATTCATTGACACGCTCTAAGGTTGCCACACCAGCTCCCTTTTGAAGTTGATTAAAGGAAACAAGGCTATTGACAACCTCATCGGTTTGGCTCATCTGTACCCATTGCTTAAGATTCATAAGAATTTTCTCAATGGAGCGACCCTTCGAGCGAGCATCATTCACTACTTTGGTGATGTCTGCAAAGGGCGTAGCTGTGGCTTTATTTCTCCACTTACGATTTGCAGTTCCCGTGATACTTGACTTATTATCTGCTGGCATCAACAAATCAAGTGGGTCCTTTAGCACAACACCATCTGGGTTATTATCTACAGTCAGCGATATGGTACCACTTGAAACTGCTTCTAAAACCATAACATCTAAGCGTTTATGCACAGAGTTTCCTGCCTTTTGAACATCTCCAAAAAGCAAATCCAACAGCTGGGCTTTCTTGGCAGCCTCATCCATACTAAGGGCTTGAATAGCCAAGAAATCACGATAATCATCCTCACGCATGGCGAACTTTTCCTTAATAGCAGGAATTTCTCCCTGATATTTTGCAAGCTCACCACGAGAGCGAAGTGGAGCTTCTGAGGAACGGTTCACAATCGATGCAGCAGCTTCAATACGGCTGGCACCAATAACGGATGTAAAAGTGAGGGTTTGCTGAGCTGGAGCAAAACTAAAATACTTTTGATACCACGTAGGAGTGAACCTGTCATTTACTGTATCAATGAGTGCTTGCAGGTTTTCTGCATATATTCCAAATACTGATCTAATTTTCGACATAATAAATTCCTCCTTTCATTAATAAGATTGTGAGAATACAATCAATGGCAACTTAGCTTTTACAGCCTCTGGTACTGGCAAAATTCTGCGCTCGTACACAGTCCCACGAATAACAACAGCAATATCGGCAACTCCATTCGAGTCGATTTCTACATCTGCATAGAGCAAGCCCTTAGGTTCAAGAGGGCTGTAATTGGTCTCTTCAATAAAAATTGCATCACCAACTCCAACAGCCTTTCCAAGGGTTGCTTCCAATTCAATTTCATCATAATCCTCGTCTTCACTCGTAATGCTTGTAATTGCTTTGGCAGCAGCTGCGCCAGCAATACTTACACTAAGACCAACAGCGAGACGATGGTTTTTCTTTACCTTGTACGTAGTGGCAGAGTTGGTCGCAGTTGCATGAGCAATTGCATATTTACCCACTACAGCCTTACGTGTAGATTCATCAAAGCAAATCGGAATACCAGCAGGAACTATCTCTCCTTCGGTTTTAAAGACAGAGTCAATCAAAGTGAAACCACCTTGTGCTACTTGCGTATTTTTACTCTGCCAAATAGGGATTCCCGATTGTACTTTTTCGGTTTTAATTTGCATCATAGCGTACATGTTTTTTTTAATGAATAACTAACTTTTCTTATCAGTGCCAGCCCATTTTTGGATGTCACTAATGGCTTTGTCTTTTGATACATCAGCCGAAGATGAACTTCCTGGCTTTGGGAAACCACCTAATCCCGTATTTGCAGCCTCTTGTGAGAACTCTTTAAGGTCGCTTTCTGTCTCTGTAACAAAAGCTTCAAATTCCTCGTCGCTTTCAAACTGCATCTTTTCAAAACTTTTCAAGATGGTGTTCTTAAACGACTGAGGAGCTTCCTTTAATTTGCCCTCTAAAGTTTGCTTACGAGTGGAGAGTGTTTTTCCATGCTCAAAAGACTGAATTTTCTCCTGTAATGGCTTAATTGCAGCTTCAACAGACTGTTGAATAATACGAGCTACATCATCAGAAGAACCATTACCTGCTTGAGCTTCCTGTGTTTCTTTGGAACTGGCTCTTGGAGTTGAAGCAGGCGTTGTCTTTTCTACAAAATCATACTTAGACTTTAAGTTAGCCTCGAATGTTTTGTTAGCTCCGGTAACTTCTGCATCTACCTCACGTCGGTAATCTTTGATAAAGTCAGTAACTTGTTCTGCCCTTAGCTTGTCAACAAGTGCCTGGATTTCGGATTCATCCCCAGCCTGTAACGAGAGTACTCGTGCCATCTGTTGAAGTCCGTCTTTTCGTGCCTGTGCAAATTTTGCGCTCAGTAACGCTAATATCTTTTCGTACATAATAAATGGTTTAAATGTTTACTATATACGCACAAAGATATACAAAGTGCGTAAATTATACGCACTTTTAATTAAAAAATATAACTTTATTTATTACTCGAATTTTTTTACAAAATTCTGAACATGAGTGATATCCATTTTCGCAGTATCAAATGCTTTCACAAAACGTTCAATGACTTTCTCAATCGATATGTCAGGTATTCTTTTCTCTTCAAAGTATATCAAAATACACTTTTCATAAGTCACCGTATATTTTTTTAATCTGGAAACTTTATACACTTCAAAATCGATATTTTTATGCGAAAATGATGTTTGGTATATAAAAGGACGTGCCTCATGTATAAAACCCTTTAGATTTACTTGAATCTCACTTGAAATAATTTGGTAATTGATGCCCTTCTCATCTAAACATTGCAGCTGAACATTATTTACTACTTCTGTATCAAAAACTTTTCTTGAAGTTAGAAGCTTACAGTCTCTAAGGATCTGCTTATGTAGATGCATCGCTCCTGGTATCTCAATAACTCGAATTTCTCTAATGGTATTCATTATAGTTTGCTCCTTTCTTTTACATAAACATTACGCTATAATCTTCCAGCGATGATACCAGTCCATCAAAGTCTTCGCTCTCACCAAGCATATCTGCTATCATCTGTACTGAAAAAAGGTCAATACCGTAAAAATCTGATAATGATTCTAAATACTCACGCCTATCCTCATAACCATTCTCCTTATAAGGATTGTACATTGTTTCTTCTTCTTTTTGTTGAATAATTGCCGTTTTCATACCTTTTACTTTTTTTGATAGTTAAACATTCCATTAAAAATAAAACTTGCCGTTATTGATTTCTAACCACTGTGGTAGCCTAATATCTTTATCAGTCTTGACACAACAAGATATTTTGGCAAGGTCATCCACCTCCTTATCCGTTAGAAATGATAAGATGTACTCAATAAAGCTTTTCTTACTTGAAAGCACCAATAGATTAATAGGTGAAGTGCTGATTAACTGCTTTCCACCATTGAACGTGTAAATTAATTCTAATTTCATTTTCCTTTGTTTTAAATGTTAGTATTGTGATACAAACTTACAAAGGAATAACTTGGGGCGTACGCAGCTAACTTTCTTATAATCAGGTTTTTACGATTGTTTAACTGAAAGTCAAATGTAAACTATACAACTTATGCGAAGAGCTGATATGACAAATCAGCTAATAATACTTAGGATAGTTTTGGCAGTGTTTTGGAGAGTAAGGCGGTATTATGGCGCCATTATGGGCTATTTGGCGTTATTAAACTATAAATAATAGAAAGAGCCTGCACCTTCAGTTTCAGAGATTTTTAGAATATTTTTATCAACTATGGTTTTTACATGATCTTATTTATAGTACAGCTCTACCTCCTCCATACTAAACATCTAACAGCAATTCGACAAATGAATTCTTCTGAATAAATTAAAAACCCTTATAATAAGTTGTTTATTTAAAATAGTTTGTATATTTGTACTTTTTAACAAATTATATATACGCAATAACTTGAAAACTAAATCAATTCGAGTTACAATGATTATCAAGAATATACGACGATTGGTAAAATTGAAATATACGCAATTGATATTCGCATAACAGAAGGAGTTGCGTATATAATATGTTATATGCTAGCTAAAATGACTCAATGAAACGAAATTTTATTTTTTTACTTCTTATTCTCACTGCAACTTTATCTTGTAGTGACAAAAGCGTTGCGGACTTGACTCAAAACTTTGAAGATAATAAACAACAAATTATAGAACTTAAAGAGTTTTACAACGATTTAGTTCCCGAAGGATTTCTTGTCAGAGTGAGATTTGACTCAAGAAAAGAAATCGACTTATTTGTATATGAACCTACAGAAATTGAGGGAAAAAGAGAATTGCTTTTTCAACAATGGAACATAAACATTGAAGACTATAAACCTGAATTAGAGAGGTCTGAATATGATCAAAAATACCACGGAAAAACCAATTCGTTTGAAGAAGTA
>CAYVWK010000026.1:0-19190 GCA_964455235.1 uncultured Paludibacter sp. | reverse complement strand
ACTGCAACAGCATTACCAGCCTTGCCACGATAGTCCATCGCCATCACACCCACATCACTTAAAGGCAATTGCATTTCGCCTAAGCATTGCTGACGAGCAACCAAACCCGTAACCGAGCGGTCAACTTTATTAGTAAGCCAATCTTTACAAGCAACCGATTCCATCTGCAACACGTTTTGCAGGTAAGTCTGTAACTGCTCTTCAGAGACCTCAACAGTCTGATATGTTTCATGGATAGTCTGGTCAATCATCACCGTTTTAGGTGATTTTCCAAACATATATTCTAATTGCAAATCAATAGGCTTTTGTCCATCAGCTTGTTCAAAAACAAACTGCATATCGCCTGTAGCCTCGCCTATCACATACATAGGAGCTTGTTCACGTTCAGCAATTTTCTGTACTAACGCAACATCTTCAGCATGTATTAAAAGCCCCATGCGTTCTTGACTTTCGTTGCCTACAATCTCTTTGGCACTCATAGTTGGGTCGCCTACAGGTAGCTTAGACATCTCAATTTTACCACCCGTATCTTCCACTAACTCAGAAAGGCAATTCAGATGACCGCCAGCACCGTGGTCGTGTATAGAAATAATAGGATTAGTATCCGATTCGGCCAAAGCACGTATCACATTGGCTACACGTTTTTGCATTTCAGGATTGGAACGTTGCACTGCGTTGAGCTCTACTGCATCATCATAATGACCAGTATCAACCGACGAAACAGCACCACCGCCCATACCGATGCGGTAATTATCACCACCCATCAACACCATCTTATCACCGATAGTAGGCTTGCCTTTCAAAGCATCTTTCTTATTACCATAACCAATACCGCCAGCAAGCATAATCACCTTGTCATAGCCGAATTTCTTATCATTTTCTTCATGTTCAAAAGTGAATAAAGAACCTGCAATGAGTGGCTGACCGAATTTATTTCCAAAATCGGAAGCACCATTAGAAGCTTTGATAAGGATTTGCTCTGGAGTTTGATATAACCATTTTCGCGCTTGAAGTGCTGACTCCCAAGGTTTCACAGGGATTTTAATCTGAGAAGCCTCTGTATTTCGAGGATAGGAAGTCATATATACAGATATACCTGCACTTGGTAAACTGGCTTTTCCACCACCCAATCGGTCACGAATTTCACCACCCGAACCAGTAGCACCACCATTGAAAGGCTCTACAGTAGTAGGGAAATTATGCGTTTCAGCCTTCATAGAAAGCACAGTTTCAATTTCTTTAGTAGCATAAAAATCAGCTTTATCACCCGATTGAGGTGCAAACTGCTCCATTTTTGGTCCAGCATTAAAAGATACATTATCTTTATAGGCAGATACTAATTGATTGGGATTTTCTTTGGAAGTCAGACGAATTAAGTCAAATAAAGAAGAAGGCTTTTCCTCGCCATCAATAATAAAAGTACCATTGAAAATTTTATGACGGCAGTGTTCAGAATTTACTTGAGAGAAGCCAAACACCTCTGAATCAGTCAATTTACGACCAACTTTCAGACTTACCTCTTTTAGATATTGAATTTCTTCATCACTTAAAGCCAAACCTTCTTGTTCGTTGTAAGCATCAATATCATCAACAAAAACTATAGGTTGAACTTCCACATTTATATTGAAAATATCTTGATTCAAACCATCATAAACCTGCTCAACCATGGGGTCGTAACCCTTAGGCTCTATCTCGTTTTGATGCAATTCTGCTAAATGATATTCCTCTATACGTAAAACACCATCTATACTCATATTCTGAGTAATTTCGACAGCATTGGTACTCCAAGGAGTGAGAATTTCACGGCGGGTTCCGATGAACTGACCGCTCAGCGAACTTTGTTCGAGGAGTTCAGCATCATTAAACAACCATTGCAACTTTTGTATATCCTTATCGGATAGAGATTTAGCTGTTTGAACAGCATAAAAATTTTCTGAAGGGTTTTTAAAGAATAGAATCATCTGTAGTTTTTTTTGACGTGCAAAGATAATATTTTAGTCTGTTTTTAAGCATAAAAAAAGAGACAAGTTATCAACCGTCTCTTTTAAAGTATAGTTTTTAGCCGAAAAACCATTTGTGTAACTCGCCATAGCATTTCTGATACAACTTGTAGGCATCATCAATAATTTGAAGTGCAGTTTCTTTATTGAAATACTCTTCAACTACGACAGTTTTATTTTCTAATTTGGTGTAATCTTCAAAGAAGCTCATCGTTTCATGCATCATGTGAGCAGGTAAATCTGAAACATCATTGTAGTGATTTACTGTAGGATCGCCTGTTGCAACAGCAATAATTTTATCATCAGCCTCGCCATTATCCAACATACGCATCACACCTATCACTTTTGCTTCGACTATACAAAGCGGCACAACCTCAATGCGCGATAAAATCATGATGTCTAAAGGGTCTTTATCATCACAATAAGTTTGAGGAATAAAGCCGTAATTATGTGGATAATATACAGATGAATAAAGGACTCTATCTAATTTCAGCAGTCCGCTATCCTTGTCTAACTCATACTTAGCTCTGTTTCCTTTTGGAATTTCAATGATACCCTTTACAATATCAATCTGATCAGTCTGTGGCGCTACTTGATGCCAGGGATTAAAATTTCCTCTCATAATATTTGTGCTGCGTGATCTTTAGTTTTAACTTGTTTTGGAGTAATAATTCGTTCTATAACTCCCTGTTCATCAATAATAAAGCTTGTTCTAAACATACCCATATAACTACGACCGTACATGGATTTTTCACCCCAAGTTCCGAATAGCTCCGATAAGGTTTTCTCTGTATCGGCTATCAATTCAAAGGGTAATTCGTGTTTAGCAATAAAATTTTGATGTGATTTCTGGCTGTCGGCACTTACACCAATCACCTCATAACCAGCTCGTTGTAAATCTTCGTAATTATCACGTAAATTACAAGCTTGAGCAGTACAACCCGGTGTATTATCTTTAGGATAGAAATACAATACTACTTTTTTCCCTTGATAATCAGAGAGTTTAATTTCTTTTCCATCTTGATTTACTCCTAAAACTTCAGGAGCTTTATCGCCTACTTGTAATGCCATAGTTTTGTATTAAAAATTTCGATGACAAAGGTACTAAATTCTTAAGGATATGACAAGAAAAAAGGGAGGGAAGAAAAAATTGGCAAAGCAGCTTAGTGACTTTTTATCAACATTTGGCAGTTTTTACAATCAAAACTTAATTCAAATGCTTGATCTTTATAGTGCAAATGCAAAGGTTCAGGATGTTCAGAATGACCTCCATAACGATCACACCAACCCATTTCGTACTTGATGCAATGCTTAGTAAACATCAGTGGAACACCTGCTTCAGCCTTGATTTCAAAGCCTGGTGCTATCTCTTCAACTCCACATCGTTCATAAAACTCTCGTGCCAAATTATTAGTAACATTTCCTGTATAACTTAAGCTTTTATCTGGAAAAGGAGGATGTGTTTTTTCAATCGCTAACTCATGCTCATAGTTTTGTATTCTAGTTGCCGATAAAGCATCTAAACTCTTTCGCCTCCAATCATTGAGCACGGATGCAGGAAAAAACCACATCTCTTTCAAGTCTATAGTAATATTATGGACTTTGAAGATGGTCTGACCCGTTTTAGAAAGCTGATTTTCAATACTTTCTACTGCTTTATCAGCTTGTTTTGCGAGCTGTTTTTCGTATTCAAAGAATTGCTCAATTATGTGCCCATCCTCATCCTTTAAAGTCAGTCTAAATCCATTTACTTCCTCCTGAAATAGCATATCTACTGCTATTTTTCGTTCTGCTGTTTTTGTTTGAAGTTCCTGATCAAAAGCCTTATCATAGTTTCGATAAAGTTGCGTACCTATCTGAATATCAGGCATAATATGAGGGAATATTTTCTTATCCTCTACCCTATTCACCCTAAACCCTTCGAGTTCATTCTCCCTCGTGATAAAACTGAGGCCATCTCCGTTATTTAATAGATAAGGCGTATCAACTTCAAGATAGTTTTTCCCAACAAAACTCAGCTTTCCTAAAGGTTCTCCAGTTGATTTGGGAGTTTCAATTTGGATGATATGCTTATGTCTGCCAAATAGAAAATAATCGGTATTAGAGCGGCGAAATGACTTTTCGGGGTTGGGGGTGAAATACAGCTGCGTTTTGCCCGAAGAAGTACGTATATACTTATCTGATTTTGCAATAATTTCATCCAACTTTTGACTATAATAAGCTGTGATATTCTTCACATAATCGACATCTTTCAGACGACCTTCAATTTTGAAAGACATCACCCCTGCTTCCATCAACTCTTCTAAATGTTGGGATAAATCTAAATCTTTTAGAGATAATAAATGTTGATTTTTCAAGAGCATTTTACCGTTTGCATCTGTCAAATTATAGGGCAAACGGCAATACTGCGCACATTCACCCCTATTAGCACTCCTACCTGTCATAGCCTCGCTTATATAGCACTGCCCACTATAGCTTACACAGAGCGCACCATGCACGAAAACCTCTAATTCAGCCTCCGTTTGAGATGCAATATTCTTGATTTGTTTGAGGGATAATTCCCTTGCTAATACAACCCGTGAAAAGCCAGCATTTCGTAAAAAATTTACCTTTTGCACAGTTCGATTGTCAGTTTGCGTACTTGCATGTATCACTATAGGCGGCAAATTCATTTGCAAAACACCCATATCCTGAATGATGATAGCATCCACACCAATCCGATAAGCATCCCAGATTAACTCTTCAGCTTCTTTTAGCTGATTATCAGTTAGAATGGTATTGATAGCAAGGTAGATTCTCACATTGAAAAGATGTGCATAATCCACCAACTTTGCTATATCCTCCAGAGAATTACCAGCTGCAGAACGTGCACTAAACTTAGCTGCCCCAATATAGATAGCATCCGCACCATGATCAACAGCTGCGATGCCACACGCTAAGTTTTTAGCAGGTGCTAATAATTCAATTTTCCTCATAGTTTATTCTACTATCTGCGATAAATCATAAGGTGTTTCTTGATACACAAAGTAGTTGAGCCAATTGGATATCAGCAAATTAGCATGACTTCGCCACCGCACAATAGGAGCTTGTGATGGATCGTCATTGGGATAATAATTTTGTGGGATATTGATATCCATGCCCTTAGCCACATCGCGTTTATATTCAGAGTCTAAGGTCATAGGAGAATATTCAGAATGCCCTGTCACAAAAACTTCACGACCATTTCTAGCCATCACTATATATACTCCTGACTCTTCAGATTCAGATAGAATACTTAATTCTGAAACCTTACGAATATCTTCGGCACGCACTTCTGTATGGCGACTATGAGGCACGTAAAAAACATCATCAAACCCTCTAAAAATAGGATTCTGAGGGTTATATGCTTGATGTTCAAACACACCAAACATCTTCTTATCTAACATATATTTCGGAATATCGTAATAGTAGTGCAAACCCGCTTGTGCTGCCCAACAAATGAAGAAAGTCGACGTAACATGTTTTTTAGCCCAGTCAAAAATCTCTGTAAGTTCATCCCAATAATCCACTTCCTCAAAAGGCAAATGTTCAACGGGAGCACCCGTAATAATCATACCGTCATAATTACTCTGTTTGATGATATCGAAAGTCTTGTAAAAAGTCATCATGTGCTCTACAGGTGTATTTTTGCTGGTATGACTATGCATTTGTAGTAAATCCAACTCTATCTGAAGAGGGGTATTGGAGAGCAAGCGAATCAAATCTGTTTCAGTTGTAATCTTCAAAGGCATCAAATTGAGTATCACTATTTTAAGTGGACGAATTTCTTGGGTTGATGCCCTATCGGAATCCATCACAAATATATTTTCATTTCTAAGCAGCTCCACTGCTGGAAGCGTTACGGGAATATTTAATGGCATAATAAGTAAATTTTAGATACAAATCATTTAATAAGATACTTCTCTTTCAAGAGTATAAAGTCTTGAGAATGTATATATTCATCAAGATAATCATTTAGTTTTTGGTGTAAAGAAGGAGCTTCAGTATGAACAGACCAAGCTAAATCAAATGGAAAGCTAAGTGGTAAGGAGAAATTCAAATCTGGGTAATCAGCCTTAAATCTATCTACCAAATATTCTGGGCAAAAGGTAAATTTTATCTTTTGCGCACTTACCATTTGCATTAAATCAGCAACATGTATATCAACAAGCTCTTCTACTTCAACATCAATGGCCAAATCATCAAAAAGATGTGTCAACTTTTGAGTAAAAGCAGATCCTTTTATCGCAAAAAGTGTATCTCCATCTAACTCATACTGTTTTCTAACCAACTTATTATCATCAGGTTGACTATGCTGAACTAGAACTAAACGGCTATTGAGCATAGGGAGTAAACTCACAGTAGCTTGACTAGAATCTATAACAAGAGGTTTTAAAGAAACCAACACGTCATAATCTCCATTCGCTAACATTTTGGAGGCATCTTTTATGTTCTTTTGATTGATAATGACCAATTCAACACCTAAAGAATCAGCAAATTTTTTAATTATTTCATATTGAAACCCATATACCAATACACTATCTCTAGCAAAACCATACACCCCCGATTCAATCAACACCGTCAGCCTTCCCCCTGCTAATACAGCATCTAAATCCCTGATTTTCTTTGGTTTAGAAATCAAAGTGATGACTAAAATAGCAAAAACAACGATACTAAGTAGTAAGATGACTCTTTTCCTCATATAATCTAACAGTATAAAGCGTGTTTGGTTCAATCGTAAAAATTCCAAGTTAGTCCCACCTTAAATCGTGCTTGATTAATCGGATAATAAGGCATGGAATAATAATCGCCCTTCATAAAGAGCTGGTTAATATGATTGTATTGTACAAAAAAGCGTACACGTTTTAAATGCGCATTGATATATGCATTCATAACAGGATAGTTACCAATTTTGAAATTATCCTGTACATAAAACTGACCAATAGCTGGCATATAGGCAGGAGCATAGTAGGAAGTATGATAACGAACATCAGCTCCAATCTGCATACTTAATACCTTAAACCACAGTCCGTGATAGTATAAATTATGGTAGAGCGTCAAATCAGGCAATGGCAAAATCGCTTGATTTGAACTCAGTTGATAAATCACATGATTTTCTAAAGCGAAGGGTCCAAAGCGCAAATCTTGTTGCAAATTAGCAGATAAAACCTGTATATTTCCGCTATATTGGTGAGGTATAGCATCTAAACCATAATAGGTGTAGTTGGTAATATTTCCAACAGCAAGATTTAGTTTCGTGTAAGTTTTAGGGATTATTAAAGTCCCATCCAAATGCGTGTTATACACTTTAACAAGCTGTTGATCCCACTTGAAGTGATTAGAGTGATAAAACTCATGGAAAAATGAGGGTTCTACACTCTTTATAAAACCATTTGCTTCCAGTTGAATCGGGAAATTCCATAAATTCAGATTGCTATTGAGAGTGGCAGAAAACTTCATATCACCAGCCCTTCGTCCCAATAAAGTCATTTCGCCTGCAATATTATAGCGCAACAAACGTCCTGAATGTTTGGATAAAACCGCTCCTATAGAAGTATTGGAGACCACTTTGTGATCGTTCAGACTATCTACCATATAGCCATATCGTACAACATCATTTTCAATATAAGCTGTTAAACCAAATTTCAACCATTTATTAAACTCCTCTGCCATACTGATAGATAACCTATTGTTAATCATCAACATAGTAGTCGAATCATTCGTATAATCAAAAGGTAGATAAGTATTTTCATAGAAATCCTTTTCCACACTTTCTTCATAATACCGCTTACGCATGTCATCAATTTGAAGTGTATGCGCAAAAATTGTAACAGGCACATATTCAGTGACAATAGAGTCTTCTTCTATCAATTTTTCACGCTCTATACCTATATTATATTGATGATTATAAAAGAGTTGATTATGTTTGAAAGTAGCATAAGCATTGATATTGACAGGAATATTTTTAGGATCGTATTTCACTGTTCCGTTGATAAAGGATGTATCCTGAATACCTCCACTCTCAAAATTATTATGACTATTAGCCGCTATAAAGCCTGTAGCTTTGTATTTTTGACCATCATAGCTTCCAAACAGAGACCCAGCAAAGCGTTTAGTTGATAACTTTGCATATTCACCTCTTGCGTAGATATAATCTAAGGTGGTACCGAAATTCAGTTTTTTATTTGCATTAGCAGTAAAAAGAAAGCGAATTTGTTCATCCTCATAGTATTTTTTACCACCGCTTAAAGCATAAATACTTGAAAAAGGCGTGGTTGTATTGTAAAAAGTAGCAGACTCTATGGTTTTTTGATAGGGATAATATGCATCGGCAAAAATAAACTCATCAGCTAAAGGTCTATCAAAGAATATCTTAGACTGAATTGGAGATCCAAGATTGCTCCTATATGCATTCGCAATACTAAATTTATCAATATGATTATCATTTTGGAAGTTGAGGTGAAGCGTATCAACAGGTATTGAGTCGACAGTTGCAAATTTATCTACAATTTGCCAACTTTTTACAGATTGCTTAGGTTTTTTCTTAGACGAAGACTCTTGTGCCACCAAAGCGGATGACACCATAACCATCAAACACACTATATAAGAGAGACGATTCATTCTAAAAGAATATGCGTAATTATAAAAATCGCGTAAAGATAATGATTTTACTCATTTACAGGAATAACCCCTTGCGTTTGTTTTACTTGATAGCGTGTCATTTCTTGGTTGGACTCAAAGCCTTTTCCAATGATAATGTAGTTTTCTTGGGTAATTTTAATGGTGCTGTCCGAGTAAATTTTTTCTGTTTTTTGATTCCAAAACAGCTGTTCTGTTTCAAATAATTCACCTTCAATATTCGTTGCTCGTACATTTCCTTTCAATTCCCAAAGTTTTTCTTTTTCCAAGAATTTAGCATATTCACAATGAATATTCGCATCCACATTCAGTTCTTCATCAAAGCGTTCAAAATGCACCCCAGAAGGAAATTCCCAATAAGCAATATCCAAATCATATACATCCCATTGCGGCGTATTAATTCTATACCGAGTAATTCCAGAGTCGGAGATGACCGTTGAAACATCCAAAGTATGTAGTCTAGGCACTTCAAACTCCTCCAAATCCAAGTCAATACGTTCGGGTGTATTCTTCTGACAGGCACCTAATAAAAAAAGAACAACAACCACCCAAAAGGCAGTTGTTATACTTTTATACTGATATGTATTCCGAGTAAAATTCAATGTTTATCTGCAAGTTGTCGTTTCACCTATCCAACCTCCCACATAGAAAGGTTTACCATTTTGCAATTCAGGTTTGAAGAAAATATCCTCTTTAGAGGGGAAATGGCGAGAATACGTAGCAATTAATTTGCTCACATCATCTGCTAAAGAAGGATCTACTTGACGAGCTTTCACGAAGCGATCAACTGCAGCCCAATACACAGATTTTGCCAATACTGGATCATCAAAAATACCTTTAGCAGCAGCATAAGCCAAACCAATAATCATGTGTGCTTTACCATTGGATGAGTTGAACTCCAAAGAGTTAAGCGCATGCGTTTTGGTGCGAGGATAATTATTCAATTTAGAATAATAAATTTGCGCAATAGTATATTGAAAATCAGCTTTATCCTCATTATTATCGCTCAAGCGTGTAGCTTCTTCGTAATAATTAATTGCCTGTTGGAATTTATCTTGATTTAAAGACATGATAGCTAAAGCATTAGCAGACTCAGCACTTGGCTGAATTTTATATGCTTTTTCTGATGCTTGAAAATACACTTGAGAATCAATACATCTAACACGACGATAGAAAGAAATCACTTTATTCAAATAAGCAATATCACTACTATTTTGAGTTACTTTATCTTTATATAAATCATCTAAAGTAGTACAATTAGCAGCACCACTTTCAGCAAAAACGATATCCAAACCATTTTTATACTGAGAAACCAATTCGGTATTAGAATTATCAGCATTTTGCATCATTTTCTCCAATACTTCATTGGCTTTTAGATAGTCAGCAATGTATTTTTCACCATGTGAAGCATCGCTTGCATAGATTCTATCTGATAGTACAACGAATTGTCTAACCACCTCTACCTCAGAGTTTTCTCCTAAACCATCAATAGATTCTTCCAACCATTGATAAGCATTACGTTTCAACTCATCATTTTTAACATAAACCACATAGTCCAATGCTTTAATACCTTTAATCCAAGCTGTTGGATATTTAGGATCATCACCAAAGTATTTGATACGTTTATCAAACATTGTCATTAATTGCTGAAAGGCTTTCTCATAATCAGCATCATTGGTTTGTTGCTCTAATTGCCAATGTAAAATTGATCTACCATGAGAATAAATTGCTCTATTGGCTGTTGGGCAGCTATTAAACACTTGCAACCAAGGCTCATAAGCATCTGCATATTGTTTATTACGAGCTGACTCATTAAACAAACTCAAATTAATCAAACACTCTTCGGTTACCTCCAATGACTCTGAATTATCTTCTGGCTCAGGAGTAACTACTTCTGTTTGCGCTTTTTCTTGCTTGGATTTTTTAGTTTTCTTCTGTGCATAGCAATTCGTTAAAACTGCAATACTCAGCATCAAAATAAGTATTTTTTTCATACGACGATAATTTTTATTAAAAGCCTGAATCATGTAAAACTCTTCACTTTGATTCAGACCCTTTTCCTATGTTAGTATATTTATAATTTACGTTTAAAGAACCAATTTTCATTGAAGGTAGCGTTGAAGGTTAGCTTAAAATAATCTTCTCTGAAAAGACTGCTAGTACCCACTTTACCATATTCAACTGCGGCATTTAGCATCGTATTGCTAGCGCGCAAGGGCAGCCCAACGCCAAAACTTATACCAAAGTTAAGTGGCTGACTTAGTCCATTTGCCTTATAATAAGGATTATGCATGTTCAAACCAGCCCTATAACGAATACGATCACCATATTTACTACCTCTTGGGTCGATGATATATTCTGCTCCTAAAGCTATTTTCATGCGGTTGTTTAGACTATCCGTTTTGCCAAAAAACAAGGCATTATTCCATTGTTGTAATTGATAATCAGCTGAAATAGATAAGTTATTATTTAGTGTGTAATTAACACCAATACCTAGCATAGTTGGCTGTTGAAAATCATCAGCAAACACAATCGTATCAGTTGGTGTAGGATGATTTTCATATCTATGTACAGCAAAATCACCATTCATACGTGCTTTATTTTCATATATCAGTCCTAAGGTAACTTGATGTTTCTCCTTGAAAGTATGAAAAAACTGCAAACCGTATCTAAATCTAAAGTTAGAAACAGAAATAACATTGTTTTCTAAAGAAGTTGGAGCACTATAATCAGATGCACTCCATGATACCAAACGAGCATTTTCACTATTTCCAAACATATAATACGCATTGAATCCGAGAGAAACATGATTGAAAAGTTTCACTGCTAATCCAGAATAAACTTGACTGATTCCGCCTAACCCACTATATGATGTAGTGTATTTACTATAATCTGTTGCTGTAATAGGAATAGAATCAGTTTGTGAAAAATTATATCCCGAAAAGGAATAGGGTAATAAGCCAGCACTAAATCCCATCCATTTAGAAATAGGGAACTGCAAAGTCACATATTCAAGATTTGAGTTAAAGCTTGATTTACTACCTTGCGGTTCAACAAAATGCGACATAAGACCCGTTAGTCCTACATCGAACATAAAAGAAGTAGAGTCAACAGAACTATAAGACGCAGGGTTGGAGGAGTTGATTGAGTTTTTTTCTCGCAAACCAAAAGCCACACCACCCATAGCGCGCTGTTCAGCTGAATTTGCATCCACTAACTCACCAAAACCAAAACGCGTATAAGGCGAGTTGGTGTTATTTTGAGCATTTGTCAGATGGATCAAAAAAAAGAAAAAAACCAATACAATTGGCTTAATTATTTTGGACATTATAATGTAAAATTCTATTTAGACCTATTAAAACTAAATTTTTGTCTGCAAAGATGCGATTTTTTAGCTGATTATCAAAGTAAACCGCATAACCACCAGTCAAAAAGACTGAAAGTTTAGGATATTTTAGCAAAAGATGATTTATATAGCCATCTATCTCTAGAACAATCCCGTAGAATACGCCTGATTGGATGGCAGTTAAGGTACTATTCCCCAAAAAGCTAATGGGAATCTCAAAATCAACCAAGGGCAGTTTATCTGTTAAATGATGTAAGGATTTTAAGCGTAAATCTACTCCTGGTGCAATATTTCCTCCATGATAAACACCAGAAGCATCAATAAAATCATAGGTAATCGCTGTACCCATATCAATTACCAAAATGTCTGTATGAGGCTGTAAAGAAAAAGCACCTATTACAGCTGCCAATCTATCCTTCCCTAGGGTTTCAGGAGTTTGATAGGCATTTGTAATAGGTAAAGCTGTTTCATAGGTCAAATCTATGCATTGTTTGGTAGCATTTCCAAGTAAACTTTTGAGTGCCACATTATCATCTACAACACTAGAAATGATAGAGTTATCAATAGGATATTTTTCTAAAATTCTTTCTAATTGATGGATTTCATCGGTACGTTGCAGTAATTCCTCATAGATGATTTGATCGTTCTCAAAAACGGCAAATTTTGTAAAAGAATTACCCCTATCAACGCACAGATGTAGCATATCACATCGAATTAGAGGATAATTTTTTCGATAGGAATTACCAGAATACCTTCAGCACCGAACGATTTCAACTGAGAAATCACATCCCAAAAGTCTTTTTCATTAATGACCGCATGCAGCGAACTCCAGCCTTCTTTCGCGAGAGGAAGAATGGTCGGACTAGTCATACCAGGTAATAATTTTGCAATTTCAGGGATATTATCGGTAGGTACATTCATCAGTACATATTGCTTATCGTCAGCCAATTGAACAGCTTCAATTCTAAAGAGTAGTTCATCCAAAATAGCTTGTTTCTCAGGAGACAGATCAGAATTACTGATTAGCACTGCTTCGGAGTTCATTACGAGTTCCACTTCTTTTAAATGATTGGAAACCAATGTGCTACCAGAGCTTACTATATCAAAAATAGCATCTGCTAAGCCAATTCCAGGAGCGACTTCCACCGAGCCTGTAATCACATGGATATTAGCTTTCACATGATGTTCTGTTAGGAATTTCTTTAGGATTCGCGGATAAGAAGTGGCAATTAATTTACCTTTAAACCAATCTAATCCTTCATATTTAGCTTCTTTTGGCACAGCCAAAGATAGGCGGCATTTACTAAAGCCAAGTCGTTTAACCAGAATTGAATTTTGTTTTTTCTCTACAAATTCATTTTCCCCTACTACACCTATATCTGCGATACCATCAGCTACGGATTGAGGTATATCATCATCTCTCAAAAACAACACTTCAAGAGGAAAATTGCGGGCTGTAATCAACAACAATCTTTTACCCGTTTCGAGCTTGATACCTGTTTCGTGTAACAAAGTCATTGTTTCCTCAAACAACCGACCTTTTGCTTGTACTGCTATTCTTAACATTTTAATAGATTTTAGTGAATGACAAAAATACGTGTTTTTCTTTGAATAAGTACATTATATTCGTAGAATCTCTATAATTTTCAGTGAAATCAAATGAATATAAAAAAAAAGTCCGCTAACAATAACGGACTTTGTTTTAAAGATTTGTGTCTTATGCTTATTCAGCGTCTTCAACTACAACTTCTTCTACTACTTCTTCAGCTGCGTCTTCTTCAACTACAACTTCTTCTACAGCGTCTACTTCTTCAACAACTGCTTCTTCAGTAGCTTTTGGTGCACATGCAGCAAAAACAGCTGCTACTGCAAATACTAAAAATAATTTTTTCATTTTAAATCCTTTTTTAAAAATTCGACATGTATTTGTTTTTCAATTCAAATTCAATTAATCAACCGCAAAATTACAGTATTTTTTCCAAATAAAAAAATTTAACTTGTTTTTTTTTATTTTTTTTCTATGATTTTTTAGGATTTGACTATTCTATTGATTTTCAGACTTTTGAGATTCAGTGAAACTGGTTGTATAGAGATATCTCTTGATACTTTTCTTTGGAGTTTTCTCAAATTCATTCGGATAGAGGTGGATTTTGGCTATAGATTCGTACGAAGCTACTATTTTATTCAGCTCTTTTCTATTCTCTTCCATCAAATTTTCCAATTGTTTTTGGTTGAATTTCTCGTGATCTACTGCCTCATAATCAGGATAAACAAGGGCGTGCAGACGACCATTATTTTCTACAACCAGACTTTCCATCACATACGGCATATTATTTAATTTAGCCTCAATTTCTTCTGGATAGATATTCTGACCACTCGGACCTAGAATCATGGACTTATTTCTACCTTTGATGAATATAGTTCCATTTTCATCTATGGTACCCAAATCACCTGTAAGTAGCCAGCCTTCTTTATCAAACACAGCAGCAGTAGCTTCTGGATTTTTAAAATATCCATCCATAAGATTTTCACCTCTCACCACCAGCTCGCCAATACCTGTTTCTGGATCAGGATTTATCACTTTAGCTTCCATTACGGGTATGATTTTACCAGCAGAACGCGGAACAAACTCATCAGCAGCAGTAAAACTGATAAGAGGTGCGCACTCAGTCATACCATAACCCACTGTAAATGGGAACTTTATCTTATGTAAAAACTCTTCAACCTCCGCATTCATAGGTGCTCCGCCACATACTAATTGTGCAAATTCACCACCGAAAGCATTAATTAATTTTTTGCGAACAGCCGTTAAAATAGTATTATCTAGCAAAGGAATACTCAAGACCCAACGAATGGTTGGTTTTGAAATCATAGGCTGAATTTGCTTTTTATAGATTTTCTCGATGATAAGTGGCACCAAGAAAATGATATTAGGTTTGACTTCAGCAAAAGCTCTTAAAAGAATTTTTGGAGAAGGAATTCTGCCCAAGAAATGCACATGACAACCTATGCAAGTAGCTGCTAATAAGTCGAATGCGCAACCATAAGAGTGTGCTAAAGGTAAGAAAGATATGATCTTATAGCCTTCTTTGATAATACCAGTACCTATGGCAAAAGTTACATTACCAGCCAAAGCATTTCCACTGGTCAAAACCCCTTTGCTAAAGCCTGTTGTGCCAGATGTATAGTTAATGGATACAATCTCGTTATTGGGTTTATCAACATAACGAACATCGTCTTTATGGAAACCATGCACATATTTTGAGCGGAATAAGCTGTTGATTACATTCGGTTTCACTTGACTTTTTTCAATATGCACTGCATTTTCCTCCTCACTTTGATTCAAAATAGCAAGGCAATTGAAATCTGTAAGTGAAAACACCGCTTGTACCGTTTTCAATTTTTCCTCTTCCAAGTTTTCCCAGATATTATCACCTGTAAACAATAATTTTGATTCTGAATGGTTGGTAATATGATGCACGTCATTAGAATTAAAATCTTGCAAAATGGGTACGATAATAGCTCCGTAACTGACTGCTGCTACGTAAGTTATAGCCCAATTTGAATTATTGCGTCCAATCAAAGCAATTTTATCATTTGGCTGAATTTTACATTGATCGAAAAGAATATGTAGCTTAGCCACACGATTTGCCACATCAGCATAAGTAAGTGTCACGTCCTCACCATAGTCGCTGTAAGCAGGCATATCCCAATACTTTCTAAAAGCATCTTCAAAAAGACGAATAAAATTTTCCTTAATCATAATATTAATAGTCTGAATTATTTGTGCACAAAAATACGCAGTTTTTGCACATTTCAAAACATTTTGTGTAATAATTTTGATTCGTGTTGAAAAATAAGTGATGGAAATGATGTGTTAATGTGCCAATGTGCCAATGAGAATAATTAAGGGAATTGGTAATTTTTTTTAATTGATTTTCTTCTCCTCTACAATTAAAAAAATCCTTATCTTTGCAGCTTATTTTAAAAATTTCATTCCATGAACATTTCATATAATTGGTTAAAAGACTATATTAACATCGACCTTCCCGTTGATGAGACATCTAAAATTCTGACTTCAATAGGTTTAGAAGTCGGTGCTGTTGAAAAGGTACAAGCTATAAAAGGTGGCTTGGAGGGCTTGGTTGTAGGTGAAGTTTTAACTTGTGAGAAGCATGAAAACTCGGATCATCTTTCGGTTACTACTGTTAATTTAGGTGATGGTGAGCCTGTGCAGATTGTGTGTGGTGCACCTAATGTAACTGCTGGTCAGAAAGTTATCGTAGCTACTGTTGGTACTACTTTATATGATGGAGATAAAGAATTTCTCATTAAACGCTCGAAAATCAGGGGTGTTGAATCTATGGGAATGATATGCGCAGAGGATGAAATTGGTGTGGGTACAAGTCACGAAGGTATAATTGTACTCCCTGAAGGTACGACTGTTGGTTTGTCAGCAAAGGAATATTATGGTTTAGAAGATGATTATAATATTGAGGTTGATTTAACACCTAACCGTATAGATGCTGCATCTCATTATGGAGTAGCACGCGATTTAGCAGCCTATTTTGAGTCTGTAGGCCGTACAGATATTCAATTGAAAAAACCATCCGTTGATGCTTTCAAAGTACAACATACAAATTTAACGATACCTGTGGTCATCGAAGCACCAGAGGCTTGTCCGCGCTACTCAGCTGTAACTATCTCTAACATTAAGGTTGGTGAATCACCCCAATGGCTAAAAGATCGCTTGCAGGTGATTGGTTTGCGCCCTATTAATAATGTAGTGGATGCAACTAATTATGTATTACATGAAATGGGACATCCGCTGCACGCTTTTGATGCTGATAAAATCCAAGGACAAAAAGTACGTGTTCGCACCATGCCAGAAGGCAGTAAGTTCGTTACTTTAGATGAAGTTGAACGTGAATTGAGTGTGCATGACTTGATGATTTGCGATATTGAAAATCCTATGTGTATAGGAGGTGTTTTTGGGGGAATGGATTCTGGTGTTACAGAAAGCACTAAAAATGTATTCCTAGAGAGTGCCTATTTTAATCCTGTTTCTATACGTAAAACAGCTCGTCGCCATGGATTAAATACAGACGCATCCTTCCGTTTTGAACGTGGCGCTGACCCAAGCAATACCATATATATATTGAAACGTTGTGCTTTACTTATTCAGGAAGTAGCTGGCGGTGAAATTGCAAGTGAAATTGTAGATGAATATCCATTGCCTGTGGCTCCTATTAAGGTGAAATTGGGTGTGCAAAAAGTAAATTCTTTGATAGGGAAAGAAATTTCTACTGAACAAATTGAGCGAATTTTAAAAGCTTTGGAAATTGAAATCACTCATAAGACAGATAGCGAATATGATTTAATCGTACCATCCTATCGCGTTGATGTACAGCGTGATGTGGATGTAATTGAAGAAATCTTGAGAATATATGGTTATAATAATGTAGGTAATGATAGCTTCATTAAGTCCACTTTAAGCTATCAAACCAAGCCTGATAGTCATAAATTGCAGAATATGATTTCTGACCAACTTTCGGCACAAGGTTTTAGAGAGATTTTGAATAACTCGCTGACTAAGAGCGCATATTATAATGAATTAAGCTCTTATCCAAGTGCGCAAAACGTAAAAATTGTCAATTCGCTTAGTAGTGATTTGAATGTGATGCGCCAAACTTTATTGTTCGGGGGCTTGGAAAGCGTGCGTTATAATGTCAATCGTAAGCATGCTGATTTGAAGTTGTACGAATTTGGAAATACCTATTCCTATCATCTTGATAAGAAAAAAGAGGATAATCCGCTAACAGCCTACAAAGAAGAATATCATTTAGCATTATGGTTAACTGGTCAGAAGCATGGTCAATCCTGGACACAATCTGAGCATAAATCGACTGTATATGAGCTCAAAGCTTATGTAGAAAATATTCTTGCTAAAATGGGTGTAAAAAAAGCTGCAACTACGCTTGTAGAAGTAGAACTTGATTATTTAAGTGAAGCACTGAGCATCCAAACCCATGCGGGAAGAGAGCTAGCGCTATTTGGAATTGTCAGTTCAGAGATCCGCAAAAAAATGGATATAGACCAAGCAGTTTTCTATGCTGATTTACGTTGGGAGAATATCCTAAAAGAAATCAAAAAACATCAAGTTCAATTCAGTGAGCTATCTAAATTCCCTGAAGTAAAAAGAGACTTAGCTTTATTGGTTGATAGCAATATCAAATTTACAGATATTGAGAAAATTGCCTATGAAACAGAGCGTAAACTCTTGAAAAGTGTGGTGCTTTTTGATGTATATGAAGGTAAAAACTTAGAGGCAGGCAAAAAATCCTATGCAATCAACTTTATCTTACAAGACGAAACTAAAACGCTTACTGATAAACAGATTGATGCTATCATGCAAAAAATCACCTCGAATATTGAGGGGAAATTGGGGGCGAAATTGAGGCAGTGATGCTGGTTACTAGCTGCTAGTTACTGGTTACTGGGTGCTGGTTGCTGGTTACTGGTTGCTGATTATCCCGCTCCCTGAACGAAGTCGAAGGGCTGGGTACTGTGGAATCTAGAATGCAGCATATAAGATGAAAGAAGATATTAAGTTTGAACTTTGTGATTGGCAGAATAGAGAGCATACTGCTGCTTTCGTAAATTTGTTAAACCATTATATGGCTGACCCTATGGGAAATCATCCTACTTTGGATGAAAATCAACAGCAAAAACTGATAACTGATTTATCTAAACATGGTACAGCTGAAGTTTTGTTGATGAAATATCAAGATGAATATGCAGGTATGTCCACCATTTTTACAAACTATTCTACTTTCAATCTAAAACCCTACTTATACATACATGATGTGGTGGTTTTGGATCAATTTAGAGGAAAAGGGTTGGGAAAACGCCTCATGCAGGAATTAATCAATATTAGTACAAATAGAGCGTATTCAAAAATAACTTTGGAAGTACGTGAAGATAACTATGCTGCCCAGCAAGTATATAAAGATTTAGGTTTTGAAGAATGTACCCCACGTATGTATTTTTGGGAGAAACACTTAGGTAATAGTTAGCCCTTCTACTTCGCTCAGGGAGCGGGATAATCAGTAACAACTCAACAACTCAACATCTCAACAACTCAACAACTCAACACCCCCAAACACCTCAACAACGCCTCTTCCCAA
>CAYVWK010000025.1:13333-19493 GCA_964455235.1 uncultured Paludibacter sp. | reverse complement strand
CATAAATTAGAAGATTTAGATCCTGAAAACATCAAAGTTTGGAGGGCGATTAGTTGGTGCGCATTCTTGTCGCAAAACATCGCACAAGCAGCCTATTATTCAGAAAAAGTGCTTTCAGCCAACCCCAAAGCCATTGATTATCTGAATGCTGGACATATAGCCTTTGCTCAGAAAAATCGAGCAGAAGCCTTGGCTTTTTATAAAAAGAGCATTTTTATGCACGAAGATAATTTGCAGCTGACCATAGAGCAAATGGAAAATGACCAGAAGCATTTGATTGCTAATGGTTTAGATACAAGCGATATTATGTTGATGATAGATGAACTTTCTTTTTCAGCTGAATAAATGAAAGGATTGGTCACCAAAAATACAGGCAGTTGGTATCAAGTCAAAGATGAATTGGGCAATTATCATGAGTGCAAAATCAAGGGTAATCTGCGCCTCCACGACATCAGAAGCACTAATCCCATTGCAGTAGGCGATTTTGTAAAATTCACCCTTTTAGAAGATGGCGTAGGATTGATACACGAAATCATGGATAGGAAAAACTATATCGTGCGTCGCTCCATCAATTTATCGCGACACGCTCATATTTTAGCTGCTAATTTGGATAGGGTGATATTGGTTGTAACGGTCAATTATCCCGAAACATCCACTGTTTTTATAGATAGATTTATTGCCTCTGCTGAAGCTTATCGTGTACCTGCTTGCCTGGTTATCAACAAGATGGATTTATATGATGAAGATGAAAAAGCCTATGCCGAAGCTTTAAAATATTTGTATGAAAGCATAGGGTACCCTGTTTTCCTAATTTCAGCTTTAGATACAAATTCAGTAGCCGTTTTGAATGAGTTTTTGAAAGATAAAACCACCTTGATTTCGGGTAATTCAGGTGTTGGAAAATCCACGCTCATCAATGCTTTGCTGCCTGAATCTGTCATCAAAACAGCTGAGATTTCGCATGTACATAATCGCGGTATGCATACTACCACTTTCTCGCAAATGTACGAGTTAGAGGCAGGCGGACGATTGATAGATACCCCTGGCATCAAGGGCTTTGGCACAGTTGATATGGAAGCTGATGAGATTAGTCACTATTTCAAGGAGATATTCAAAACCTCGAAAGATTGCCATTTTGCGAATTGCACACATATACACGAACCCGATTGCGCCGTTTTAGCAGCATTAGAAAATCATCAAATCAGCCAATCCCGCTACCAAAGCTATTTAAGCATGCTGGGAGATGTGGGGGCAGGGAAATACCGGTGATGATGTTGAAGTGTTGAGTTGTTGAGTTGTTGAGAACCAGCAACAAGCAACCGGTAACCAGCAACCAGTAACCAGCAACCAGTAACCAGCAACCAGTAACTTCTTTAAAACTTGACAAACTTTATGAACTTGACAAACTCTCTCCCGATTGGTCGCATCCTCAAACCTCACGGTATTCAGGGTGAAATGTCTATTGAATTTTTTATGGATGTGTTTGATAAGGAGGAATTTCCTTTTTTGATTTTTGAATTGGAGGGCATCATGGTTCCTTTTGAGGTTGTAGAATTTCGTTCGAGATCGTCTCAAACAGCAACTATTCGTTTGGATGGTGTTGACACAGAAGAGGAAGCTCGTCTGTTTACGGGATTAGATATTCATGTTTTAAAAGATGTGGTAAAAATTGAGGAGAGAGAGGAAGTCCCAACAGAGTTTTTTGTAGGTTTTGAGATTTTTGATGCAGACACAAAAAAATCGGTGGGTATCATTTCTGAACTTCATGACTCCACCGATAATGTATTGTTTATGGTTGATAATGAGGGAGATGAGCTATTGATACCCGCTTCTGAAGATTTTATTATCAATATTGATATGGATAAAAAAATAATCCAAATGTCATTGCCAAGCGGTTTATTAGACCTATAATCTCTTTCTACTTATTTATTCAATTCGTAGGTTTTATCTTTTACCCATTGCGCCCATTCCTGATGCGTTTTCGACTTATCAAAAGTCTGCCAAGGTATAGCTTTTCCAACTTTTATAGTGAAATGATTACCTCGTTGCTTAAACATTTCATCAGCCAAATACATCATTTCAATATTGAATTTAATGCCTAAGAACTTACGAAGATTGGCTAAATTATAGAAGAAACGAGAGTTTTTTCCTTCAAAATACATGGGTACTACATCCCTTTTATACTCTATCGCTTTGGTGATGAAGTTTTTCTTCCATTCTAAATCACAAATCACACCCTTGGTTTTCCGCGAACAAATACCTGCTGGAAAAGTTACTAAATTATCATCCGACTCATACATTTCAGCCATAATACGTGCATTTTCACGCGACATTGACGGTCCGAACTTATTAACAGGCACAAACATATCCTGCATAGGCTTGAGATAAAGCAGCATATCATTGGAAATAAAGCGTACTGGGCGACCGTATTCTTTGGCAACTATCATCCCATTGACCATGCCGTCCATTCCTCCCAAAGGATGATTGCCTGCAAAAATATAGCGACCTTCTTTAGGCGGAAAATTCTCACGTCCTTCAACCGTAATTGTAATATTTAAGAACTCAAGTGCTGCCTCAACAAAATTTTCATTTTTCAAATGAGATTTAGTTGACAGAAAGCCATTTACCTCTTTTTGATGTATAATTTTCTTAAGATAATTGACTACAAAACGAGGTAGTTTTTTATTAGATGCTTTGGTTTGTAATATATGATCTACATCAACCAAAAAAGGAACTTCTTTCGTCATAGGGTATAATTTTAAAATATCGGGACAAAAGTACTATTTTTTCTTTTGCGCAACAAAATTGATAACATCAGGCATAAATTCCATAAATTTAGCACGTAAATCAGCTTCATTTTCTTTCAAAAAGTCAATGCTAAGCGTGGGTTTGATAGCATTTGATTTATATTTCGACATAATCGTCAGCGAGTTATGCAGACCTTCGTAACTGGCATATTGATATAGACGATTATGCATGATGAAGTGAAAAATAAAGCTTTTTACCCTTTCTGGCAGCTGAGGATAATACCACAAAGCCGTCAAATTAAACTCATAACTAAAGCGTTTCAGACTTTTAGTTGGATGAAAATGTTCAAAATCAGAAGCTAATAAATAATCAAAATACATATCTGCCATAATACCTGAATAGCGTTTAAAAGTCGGCCGTAACAGATGCACCACCTCAATAAAAACAGGATGCGTATCTGTGAAATAATCAATTTCTCTATGCAAAATAACCCCCTCACGAATGGCAGGTGGATAATTTTCATATTGATTTCCTTTGACAAAATCACCTATAAAATTTCCAATTTGCAGCGGACGATTATCCCCAGAAAGAAAGATATGTGCTAAATAATTCAATTTTGATTTATTAAAAATGAACTAACAAAGATACAATATTGTTTTGGGAGAAAACATAGGAGAAATGCCCCACTTTCCTACATTTCAGTTTGGAATATTTTAAAATAAAAATTAAACTGCTTATTATCAGGCAATTATACTATTTCAATTTTTATAAATTCAGATGATTTAGCTGTTGATAAGTTGCTGAAAAACAGTATAAAATCGGTTGAAAACCTGTTGATAAATTTTTAGTGGGGAAATGTGGGGAATATGAAAATCTTTTTATACTTTTACCCTTGCAAATTTCAGTTTAAAAATCATGTCAACTTTCATAGGGAAATACGAGGCTAAAATGGATGTAAAAGGGAGGGTTTTTATACCTTCTTCCTATCGCAAATTACTCCCAGAAGCTCACAGAGAGCAGGTTGTGATGCGTCGTGATGCAGAAAACGACTGCCTCATCATCTACCCTGTTCCCGTTTGGAATACCAAGTTGGATGAATTCAAATCCAAGTTGGATGAGTGGAATCCTGTTGATCAACTACTGCTGATGCAGTTTGTTTCCGAAGCGGAATGGCTTGATTTGGACAGTCAGGGGCGCGTATTGATACAGAAAAAACACCTCCAAGCCATCGCTGTTGATGCTGAGGTATTGTTTGTTGGGATGATAGACCGCTTTGCGATATGGAGCAAAGCGAAGTATGAAGAAAATAGCCTTTCAGCTGCTGATTTTGCGAGTTTACTCAAAGAGAGAATGATGAAGAAATCCGAATAATTGCTCAAAACTAAATGGACACACCAGCCTACCATATACCCGCACTGCTTCGTGAGACTATCGACGGATTGGAGATTAAGTCGGATGGGGTGTATGTGGACTGCACATTTGGTGGCGGTGGACATGCGCGTGAGATTTTAAATCAGCTTGGAGAGCATGGCAAACTGTTCGGTTTCGATCAAGATATGGATGCTTATCGCAATGCGGTGGAAGATAAGAGATTTACTTTTGTACATGGTAATTTCAAGTATCTAAAAAACTACTTGCATTTTCATGGTGTTGATAAAGTAGATGGAGTTTTAGCTGATTTGGGTGTCTCTTTTCATCATTTTGATGCGCAAGATCGAGGTTTTTCTTTTCGTTTTGATGGAAAATTGGATATGCGCATGAATCAAAATGCATCATTGACAGCCGCCAAAATTTTAAACACTTATACTGAAGAGCAGTTAGCCGATGTGTTTTACCTCTATGGAGAATTGCGAAACTCTCGTCAAATTGCCCGTGCAATCGTAAAGTATAGAGCTAATAGTCAATTAGATGATACCAGTTCTTTTGTTGAAATGCTCAACCCTATCTTCTTCAAAGAAAAAGAAAAAAAGGATTTAACCTTGGTTTTTCAAGCTTTGAGAATAGAGGTTAATAATGAGATGAATGCCCTCAAATCCTTATTAAGACATAGTGTAGAAGTATTAAAACCAGACGGCCGATTAGCCATCATCACCTATCATTCTTTGGAAGATAGGTTGGTAAAAAACTTCATCAAAGCGGGTAATTTTGAGGGGAAATTAGAAAAAGACTTTTATGGAAACATCATCGCACCCATGAAAGCCATTAATAATAAGGTGATTATCCCTTCAGATGAGGAGATTGCCCATAACCCCAGATCAAGGAGTGCTAAATTAAGAATTGCAAGATTAAGTTAAGATGTCATTTTTCAGTAACATAAAAGAAAAAATCCGTAAGAGTGAAGATTTAGCAGAACTTCGCTCCATTGGTTTTCGCGATATTTTGAATGGGAAAATTTTCACGAACAAAATTGTGCGTCGCCAATATCCCTTTATACTCTTTATGGTTATCCTCAGTGTTATCTATATAGATAATAGGTATATTGCTGAAAAACAGATTTATCAAATCGTGATTTTAAATCAAGATATTCAAGATACAAAATTTGAATCGCTGACCGTTTCGGCTGAATTGATGAAGGTTACAACACGCAGTAATATCATCCAATTACTCGAACAAAATAAAATGAATGTAAAACCTGGAGTTACTCCTCCCATTGTAGTTGAATAATAAAAAGCATGACAGATAAACATAAACATATTGTTATGAGGTTTGCATTATTATATGTATTCATCATTGTTTTGTTTGCACTGGTCATCTACAAAATCATTGTTATTCAATATGTTGAAGGAGATAAATGGAGGGATCTTGCAGCCAAACAGAATATCAGCGATGTCATCATCAAACCTAAAAGAGGGAATATTTTTGCTTCCGATGGTAGATTACTCGCAAGTTCTATCCCTACCTACAGAGTGTTTATGGATATGCAAGTAGGCACATTCAAAGGAGAACAAGGCAAACAGTTTTTCAACGAACACGTTGACTCTCTGGCATTTGCCTTATCTTCCTATTTCAAAGACAAATCTAAAGATCAGTATAAAAGGGAGTTGACCAAAGCTTTTAAAGAAGGGAAAAGGCGACATCCACTTATCCGAAAGGATATTAGCTATACAGAGCATAAAGATTTGCAGAATTTTCCACTGCTCCGATTAGGTCGATTCAGTAGTGGGATGTATTCTGAGGAAAGATTACATCGCGTGAAACCCTTTGGTTCTTTGGCAGCACGTACCATTGGTGATGTATATCGCTCGGAAGGCATGGGAGGAAGAAGTGGTCTTGAAGGTTCATTTGATAAGGAATTGGAAGGAACACCTGGTTTGTCGAAACAGCGTAAAATTGCCAATCAGCGCATCCGCCCAGTAGAAGTAGAACCCATACATGGATTAGATTTATATACTACTATTGATATTGAAATTCA
>CAYVWK010000025.1:0-13233 GCA_964455235.1 uncultured Paludibacter sp. | reverse complement strand
TTAAAGGTGAATGAAATCATTCAAGCCTCTTCTAATGTGGGTACCTCTAAAATGGTGATTAAGAGTTTTGGCAATAAACCCGAAAAGTATGTTGAGAAACTATATGATATGCGCCTGAACGATTCGCTTCCGCTACAAATGAAAGGTGCTGCTAAATCAAGAATAAAACATCCAAAGAAAAATAAATCTGAGTGGTACGGAACAACATTAGCTTGGATGTCAATAGGTTATGAGACCATCATGCCACCTATTTATACACTCACTTTTTATAATGCCATCGCCAATGATGGAAAAATGATTTCTCCTTTATTTGTAAAGCATATCAAGCGGAATGAAAGTATCGTAAAAACCTATGAAGCGCAGGTTTTAAAAGAATCTATTTGCAAAGAATCTACTTTAAGAGATGTTCAAAACACCTTAGTTGAAGTGATAGAAGGCAAATACGCTACGGCTAAAAGTGTGAAGTCTGATATGATGAAAATTGCGGGTAAGACTGGTACAGCACAGATTTTAGGTCGTCAAGCAAAAGAATCATCCGATAGAATGCGTCATAATGTTTCTTTCTGCGGATATTTCCCTGCAGATAATCCCCGATATTCTGCTATTGTAGTCATCTCGAAACCCGAAGGCATCCCTTCTGGCGGTAGAATGGCAGGAAGCATTTTCAAGAAAATGGCAGAAAAAATTATGCTGACTGAATCAACTTGGACAGCCGAGCAAATCGTAAATGACTCTGCAAAACATCAAAATCACCTACCACAAACCTACTGCGGTAATGGTAGTTCTTTACGTATAATAGCAAGTAGCTTGAACTTGGCTGTGACTGAAAAAACAGGTTGGGTACAACAAGATACTACATCTTCAAAGCACTTAAAATTAGTTGATTACACCATCCCTCAAGCAAAAGTTCCAGACGTAACCAATATGGGTGCAAAAGATGCATTTTACCTTTTGAGCAGTTTGGGTTTGCAGGTAAAATTGAATGGAAACGGAAAAGTATATGCGCAAAGCTTAAAACCACTTTCTGATTTACAGATAGGAAGAACCATAGAATTAGAACTAAAATGAAAGTCATGTTATTAGAAGAACTTATACTCAATATTCCTACTATCACGGTTATCGGTCAGACTGGTAAAGAAGTGGTGGGACTTGCATTTGATTCGCGCAAGGTAGAGAGTGGCAGTTTGTTTATCGCAACAAAAGGCACCGCTGTGAATGGGCATGATTTCATTGCATCAGCTATAGAAAAAGGAGCAACAGCTATTGTGTGCGAGGATTTACCCGAAGATTTGCAAGCTGATATTACCTATATACAAGTGATGAATAGCTCCGAAGCCTTGGGTTTGACGGCTACTGCTTGGTATGATTTTCCATCATCTAAATTGAGATTAGTCGGCGTAACTGGCACCAATGGCAAAACAACCATTGCTACCTTATTATATGAGCTATTCAAAGCTACTGGCAAAAAAGTAGGTTTGATTTCTACAGTTTGTAATTATATTGATGATAAGAAAATCGAATCTACCCACACAACGCCTGATGCATTGAGTATCAACAGCTTATTACAAGAAATGGTAGATGCTGGTTGTACCTATGCTTTTATGGAGGTCAGCTCGCACGCCCTTGAGCAGCACCGAGTTAGCGGATTGGAGTTCGACGGCGGCATTTTCACTAACCTCACCCGCGATCATATAGATTATCATCTTACCTTCGAAAACTACCTCAAGGCTAAGAAAATGTTTTTTGATATGCTACCTGCAGGAAGTTTTGCTCTGACAAATATTGATGATAGAAATGGAAAAGTGATGGTGCAAAACACCAAAGCGGATGTTTACAGTTATTCTTTGCGCGAACTAGCTGATTTCAAATGTAAAATTTTAGAGCATAATTTTGAAGGTATGTTGCTGAATATCAACAACAATGAAGTGTATGTACCTTTTATCGGTAAATTCAATGCGCAAAATCTTTTGGCAGTATTCGGGGCTTCAGTGCTTCTTGGGATGGAAGAGCTTGAAAGTCTGCGCATTATCAGTTCATTAGCTCCTGTTGCAGGACGTTTCGAGACCCTACGCTCGCCATCTGGCTATACCGCCATTGTTGATTATGCGCACACACCTGATGCATTGAATAATGTCATCTCAACCATCAATCAGATTTTGCAGCATGAAGGAAGGCTGATTACGGTGGTGGGTTGTGGTGGCAATCGCGATAAAGGCAAGCGCCCGATGATGGCACGCGAAGCAGTTGATGGGAGCTGGAAAGCTATTTTCACTTCGGATAACCCACGTTTTGAAGAGCCTGAAGCCATCATTCAAGATATGATAGCAGGCTTGGATGCAAGTCAGAAAACAAGCTATATAGCGATAGTTGATAGACGAGAAGCCATCAAAACAGCATGTGCTCTGGCGCAAGCTGGAGATGTAGTGCTCATTGCAGGTAAAGGGCATGAAGACTATCAAATTATACAAGGTATAAAACATCATTTTGATGATAGAGAAGAAGTAAAAAACTGTTTTTAGCAACTGAAAATCAGTAATAAACACGTAAAAAACAAACTAACAAACAATAGAAGATAGCATGTTATATCACTTTTTTACCTATATCAACGAAGTATCAAATTTCCCTGGAGCAGGTATGTTCTATTATATCTCCTTCAGAACAGGTTTAGCTTTTATTTTAGCATTGACACTCTCGACTTTATTCGGAAGGCGCATCATCGGGATGCTTCAAAGAAAGCAAATTGGAGAAACCATACGCGACTTAGATTTGGAAGGTCAGCTCTCGAAAAAGGGCACACCAACTATGGGCGGCATTATCATCATCTTTTCTATTATTATTCCAACGCTACTCTTAGCAAACCTCACCAATATCTATATTATTTTGATGTTAGTCACAACCATTTGGTTAGGTTTGATAGGCTTTTTAGATGATTATATCAAGGTTATCAAAAAAGACAAACAAGGTCTAAAAGGCAAGTTTAAGATAGTGGGACAGATAGGATTAGGATTGATAGTGGGTATTACCATGTATCTCAGTCCTGATATTGTTATCCGCGAAAACATCGAGGTGAAAGGAAATGGCAATCGGGTAGAAGATGTGGAATATGCTCGTCAGAACATCAAATCGACCAAATCGACCATTCCTTTTTTCAAAAACAACAATATGGACTATGCACAAGTGTTTAAGAAGGCAGGTGACAAGGCGCAGACTTACGGTTGGATTTTGTTTGTGGTAGTGGCGATTTTCATTGTAACTGCTGTATCCAACGGAGCAAATTTAACGGATGGTTTAGATGGTTTAGCAACAGGATCATCAGCCATTATTGGAGTCGTACTGGGCATTCTTGCCTATGTTTCGGGTAATATCAATTATGCGGGATATTTGAATATTATGTATATCCCTGGAACAGGTGAAATGTTGGTATTTGCAGGCTCATTTATAGGTGCAACCATTGGGTTTTTATGGTATAATTCCTATCCTGCACAGGTGTTTATGGGCGATACAGGTAGCTTAACCTTAGGTGGAATTATAGCTGTTTTTGCTATTGCCATCCGTAAAGAATTACTTATTCCCATTTTATGCGGAGTATTTTTAGTAGAAAGCTTATCTGTCATTTTACAGGTAACTTATTTCAAATATAGTAAAAAGAAGTATGGAGAAGGAGGAAGAATTTTCAAAATGGCGCCGCTACATCATCATTTTCAAAAACCAGGAGATGGCAGCATACAGGCGAAAATTCAGAAACCTATCATTCCTCTTCCTGAATCAAAAATAGTGATACGATTCTGGATTATAGGGTTGATTTTGGGAGCACTGACCATCATCACCTTAAAAATTAGATAGATAAAAAGAGACAGATAATTTATTCAACTTGCATGAAAAGGATAGTCATTATAGGAGCTGGCGAAAGTGGTACAGGCGCTGCAATACTTGCAAAAAAGCAAGGATTTGAGGTGTTTGTAAGCGATTTCTCTATAATCAAAACTAGCTATAAAAACATGCTGGATGAATATCAAATTTCTTGGGAAGAAAAGCAACACACAGAAAATCTGATTTTAAATGCAGATGAAATTATCAAAAGTCCAGGCATTTCTGACCAAGTTCCTATCTTACAAAAAGCATTAAATGCAGGCATTTCAGTTATTTCTGAAATTGAATTTGCGGGCAGATATACCAACTCTAAAATGATATGCATCACTGGGAGCAATGGCAAAACCACAACCACCAGTCTGATTTACCACATCCTCAAACATGCAGGTTTGGATGTAGGTTTGGCGGGTAATATCGGCAATAGTTTGGCTTTACAAGTTGCCCTCGACCCCCATGCATATTACGTTATCGAGCTAAGCAGTTTTCAGTTAGACAATATGTATGAATTTAAGGCTGATATCGCTATCCTATTGAATATCACACCCGACCACTTGGATAGATACGATTATCAGTTTCAAAATTACATAGATGCGAAATTCAAAATCACCCAAAATCAAACAGAAAAAGACAGTTTTATTTTTTGGGAAGATGACCCCATCATTCAGAAAGAACTCAAAAAGAGAAAAATTCAGTCTATGATTTATCCTTTTGCGATGGAAAAATCGGAGACTACCAAGGCTTTTATAGAAGACGAGCAACTCGTTATCAATACTTTAAACAAAATATTCCTTATGCCAACTACAGATCTAGCACTCAAAGGTGTACACAACACCTACAACTCCATGGCATCTGCGCTAACCGCATCCATTTTGGAGGTAAAAAAAGATGTAATTCGTCAATCCTTGCAAGATTTTCAAGGCGTAGAGCATCGCTTAGAATATGTAGCAACCGTTCGAAATGTGCGCTACATCAACGATTCAAAGGCTACCAATGTTAATTCATGCTGGTATGCACTTTTAAGTATTCAAACACCTATTGTGCTGATTTTAGGCGGTACAGACAAGGGGAATGATTATGCTGAAATTGAGAAATTGGTGCATGATAAGGTACGTGCACTGATATTTTTGGGAAAAGACAATAGTGCGTTACATGCCTATTTTGGTGATAGAAAACAGGCTATTTACGATGCCTCTTCCATGGAAGAAGCCGTAAAAAAAGCCTATGAAATAGCAGAAAATGGAGATACAGTATTATTATCACCCTGCTGTGCCAGTTTTGACTTATTTGAAGATTATGAAGACAGAGGCAGACAATTCAAACAACAAGTTAGAAATCTATAGTATATAGTAGAAATAAGAGTTTAGTAACTGATTATCAATGGAATTATTTGTCAACAAATTTTTAAAAGGCGATAAGGTAATTTGGATTATTTTTATCGGTCTTTGTTTAGTCTCTGCTCTTGAGATGTTCAGCGCATCCAGCGCATTAGCATATCAGAACACGAGCTATTTTGCACCTATGTTGCGCCACGTGCTCTTCCTTTTTGCAGGCGGAGTTATCGTATATCTTGTGCATTTAATCCCCCTTCGTTATGTGCGTATGGGGTCTTATGTGTTGCTTATAATCTCGATAATTTCTTTGGTATTGGTACTTTTTTCAGGCATCAAAACCAATGATGCTGCACGCTGGTTGAGTTTTGCTGGCGTTCAATTTCAACCTTCTGAATTAGCCAAGCTTGCGCTGATTATAGTTGCTGCCGATTTGATAGCTAGAATCAAAGAATCAGCACAAGATGAAAAGCGTTATTTTACGATATTGATGGTAATAACAGGACTTATCATCGTATTGATTTTCTCGCAAAACTTATCTACTGCTGTCCTTTTATTTGGGGTTATTTGGTTGATGATGTTTGTAGGACAAATACATTGGAAAAAGCTTACTGCTATTGTAGCAACGCTCATGTTAGTCGCCGCTTTAGGGTATGTAGTTGGCAAATTTGCACCTCAAAGTGAGACTAAAGCGACACAACAAGAGCTTGCCATTGAAGGAAAACAAGTCAAAAAAGACAGAAGCATACTCGGACGTTTAGATACGTGGATTGCACGTGTCGATCGTTTTTTCGAAGATACAGATGATGACGAGAAATACGTTATCACAGACGAGAATCGGCAAATTCAGAACTCTAAAATGGCGATTGCCTTGGGAGTAGGTGCTGGTAAAATGCCTGGTAATAGCGTGCAGCGCGATTTTCTCACACATGCCTATTCCGACTTTATTTACGCTATTATTCTCGAAGAATTAGGATTGTTTGGCGGCATAGTCGTCATGCTTTTATACCTTACTTTACTATTTCAGGCAGGTAAAATTGCCACGAGAAGTAAAACTGTCTTTCCTGCAATGCTGATGATAGGTTTATCGTTGATGATTGTACTGCAAGCCTTTGTAAATATGGCCGTTGCAACTGGATTAGGTCCAGTGACTGGTCAGCCGCTCCCCATGATTAGTCGTGGTGGTACCTCCACGCTGATTACCAGTATCTATTTTGGTATCATTCTGAGCATCACTCGCCTACAGAAAGAGGGCGACCTCGACCAATCGGTGATGGAAGAAGAAGTAATTTTATTGGATGATGAAGACTACGAAGATTATGAAGAGGAATAGGAAATTTATCATAAGTGGCGGTGGCACAGGAGGACATATTTTTCCTGCCATCAGTATAGCCAATGCTTTGAAGGAAAGATATCCTGATGCTGATTTTTTATTTGTAGGTGCATTAGGTCGCATGGAAATGGAGCGTGTACCTGCCGCTGGTTATGCCATTGAGGGACTTCCCGTAAGCGGTTTTGATAGAAAAAACATGCTCAGAAACATCAAGGTGCTGTGGAATTTGATGCATAGTATTCGTCAGGCACGCAATATTATTCGTCGTTTCAAACCTGATGTAGCCATAGGTGTTGGAGGTTATGCCAGTGCGCCTATTCTAAGAGCAGCCTCAGCTTTTCGCATCCCTACCCTACTGCAGGAACAAAATTCTTATGCAGGCGTTACGAATAAATTACTAGCCAAGAAAGCAGCTACTATATGCGTGGCTTATGATGAGATGGAAAGGTATTTTCCCGCTGAGAAAATTATCAAAACAGGTAATCCTATCCGTCAAGATTTATTAAAAATCAACAAAAAAGACCCAGAAGCTTATGCATTTTTCAACTTCTATCCCACTAAAAAAACCATATTAATAGTAGGGGGAAGCTTAGGTGCGCGCACCATCAATCGTAGTGTTATAGCGCATCTTGACAAGTTAGTCACATCCAATATCCAAATCATTTGGCAAACTGGTAAATTTTATATTGAAGAGGCAAAAGAAGCATTGAAAGACTTGGATGCAACAAACATTTTAGCAACGGAGTTTGTTTCTCGCATGGATTACGCTTATGCTATTGCTGATGTGGTCATTTCCCGTGCTGGCGCAAGTTCTATTTCAGAACTTTGTCTGCTTGGGAAACCCGCTATTTTAGTACCTTCGCCCAATGTGGCAGAAGATCATCAAACTAAAAATGCCATGGCATTGGTCAAAAAAGAGGCAACGTACATGATACGCGATGAGGATGCTGAGGTTCAAATGATACCTACTGCACTCGAGCTTTTGCAGGATGATGAAAAAATAGCTACATTAAGCGCCAATATTTTGACTTTAGCTGAAGCTAATTCAGCCGAAAGAATAGCAGATGAGGTAATTAAATTGATGAATTAAGAAAACGAAAATGAATAAGTTTACACATTTTTATTTTTTGGGGATAGGCGGTATCGGTATGAGTGCCATTGCGCGTTACTACAAAACACATGGTTTTGAAGTGGCAGGCTACGATCGCATGCAAACACGTCTTACCTCAACCTTAGAAACGGAAAATATCTATACTACTTACGAAGATAAAGTAAGTGATATTCCCGCTATATTTAGAAATGCTACTAAAACGTTGGTGGTGCTAACTCCAGCCATTCCCGACGATCATCCTCAATTGGTTTATTTCAGAGAGAATGATTTTAAAATCATGAAAAGGGCTGAGATTTTAGGGTATATCACCCGATATAATAAAGGTATTTGTATTTCTGGAACACACGGAAAAACGACTACATCGACTATTACAGCGCATCTTTTCAAGCAATCGAAAGTGGATTGCAATGCGTTTTTAGGAGGTATTTCAGCCAACTATCAGACTAATTTATTGCTTTCAAAAGAGAGTAATTTTGTAGTGATAGAAGCAGATGAATACGACCGTTCTTTCCATCACCTTTCGCCTTATATGGCGGTGATTACCTCTACGGATGCCGATCATTTAGATATCTACAAAACGCATGAAGCCATGAAGGAAAGCTTCGAGCATTTTGCGAGTTTAATTCAGCCTGGTGGTGCATTAATCATCAGAAAAGGGATTGAAATTCATCCTGATTTACAAAAAGGAGTGCACGTTTACTCTTATTCTATGGAAGATGGAGGCGATTTCCATGCTGAAAATATTCGTATTTCATCTACTGAAATTCGCTTCGATTTTATCACTCCTACTGAAACCATTGCTGATATGCGTTTGCGCGTCCCTGCTAAAATCAATGTTGAAAATAGTGTGGCTGCTATGGCTTTGGCGTGGTTAGGTGGGGTAACTTCTGAGGAATTGCGTACGGGTTTATCTTCCTATTCAGGCGTAAACAGACGCTTCCAAGTCATCTACCAAAATCCCAATATGGTCTATATTGATGACTATGCGCATCACCCTGCCGAACTGCGTGCTGGCATTACTTCTATCAAAGAAATGTTTCCAAATAAGAAGGTAACAGGTATTTTTCAACCGCATCTGTACACGCGCACGCGTGATTTTGCTAATGAGTTTTCAGAAACTTTATCTCTATTGGATGAATTGATTTTGACAGATATATATCCAGCTCGCGAACTGCCAATCGAAGGAGTAAATCCTGAATTGATATTGAACAAAATGACGAGTGAAAACAAGAGCTATTGTCCAAAAAGTGAGCTCATCGAATATCTAAAAAACAAAAATGATATAGAGGTATTGGTGACTTTCGGAGCTGGTGATATAGAGGCTTTAGTACCAGCAATAAGGGAAGTTATGATTGAAAAGAACAAGTAATTGCATCGATTTCATCTTTAAAATGAAGAAAAAAACTGTACATATTATATTACTTACATTGGGAGTTATACTCGTGGTGAGCTATTTAATATTTGCACTTTCTTACTTCAAAATTAATGAAGATGAGATAAAATGTACTGATTTGATAGTGCAAATCAATGGTAGTATGCCCTTACTTTCTGAAGATGATATACATGCTATTTTGAATCAGGAAAACATTCATCCTATTGGAAATTCACTGAATAATCTGAAGACTCATCGCATAGAGCAATGCTTAGAGGCTAATCCGTATGTGACTTATGCTAGTAGTTATTTCACGCCTAATGGTTTGGTTTATTTACAAGTAAATTTAAGGGAACCTAAGTTTATCGTGGCAGCAGGGGAAAACTACTATATTGATAGAGAGCGAGTTGCCATTCCAATCCCCTTATATGCAAGTGCTTACCTCCCTATTGTGACAGGTCGTGTGACTAAAAGTATGGCTAAAACAGAGATTTTTGATTTCATTGATTATCTGGAAAAAGACGCCTTTTGGAATGCTCAAATAGCACAAATTCACATCAAAAATGACCATAGAATAGAGTTAAGTCCGCGAGTTGGAGACACCACAATATTATTGAATGACTTACAGCATGCAGAAGGTAAACTGAATCAAGTCTACCGATTTTACGAACAGTGTTTTGGTAAAATAGGCTGGAACAGATATCGAACTTTAGATTTGCGATTTGAAAATCAGATTATAGGCATTAGAAATTGAAGCAAAAAGGAGTAGCAATGAGACGTAAAGAAGAAAAAAGTAAGAAGATATTTGCTTTGGATATTGCATCTAGTGGTATCAAAGCGATTGCAGTAGAGGCCTATGAGGATAATGCTATCAAAATCATATCCGAAGAAAACAGAAAGGCAGATGCTATCAAAAATGGTGTTATTCTGCAACCTTCTGGCACTGCTTTCAATGTAAATTCGTTACTGAAAGAACTAAAAAACAGCTCACGTTTCAAAGAAAATATTCGGAATTATGCGATAGGGATAGGTGGAAAAAACATGAAAATCATCCATGAAACCTATTATCATAAATTGGATAAAAAGCGTAGGATTACGGAAGAGGATATTGATTTAATGGCCTATCAATGCGGTCTTGAAAATCAAAGTGAGAGTTATGAGGTCTATGATGTGATACCAGTGAAATACGAGGTTGATGGTTATGAAACTGAAAATCCTGAAGGGAGAATTGGTCAGCACATCAAAGGAAAATATCATTTAATCATTGGCAGTGGCGATCTGAAAAGCTATTTACAAAAAATGCTAGAACGTGTGGGTAGTCACCAAGCTACTCCCATCCAAATTGCGCCAGAAGCCTTTGCCATCGCTGTATCAGACGAAGAAGACAGGAAAGAAGGTTGTGCTATTATTGATATGGGAGCATCCTCTACTACACTGATGATTTACAAAAATGAGATTTTGCAATACCTACTGGTAGTGCCTTTAGGAGCTGCAAATATCACCAAAGACATTCAATCGTTAGGCATTTCTGAAGCACATGCAGAAAAGCTAAAATGTAGATTTGGAGAGGCTTTAGAGGAGGCAGTGGAACAGATACAAAAGATTCGCATCCCCAAAGAAAAAGAAGGCGAGAAGGATTTACTGCTGGCTACGACAACTTTAGCAATGATTATAGAAGCACGTTTGGATGAGATTTTCTTTCCTATTTTTTATGTTTTGAAAGAACACCAATCCATGATTCCAAAAGGGATAATTATTTCAGGAGGTGGTGCTAAATTAGGCAATATTGATCGCTATATAGAAGCAAAATCTGGTTTCCCCTGTTCTTTTGGAGATCATTCAGGTTGGCTAACAGAAGATACAGACCCCAAATATCAAGACCCCATATATGCACAAATCATCGGCATTGTGCTACTTTCATTGGATAATGAAATTGGATTTGAAGGTTTAAAAGAAGGTCAGTTAGATTTATTTGAAGTAGAATCACCACAAACTCAAAGTGGCAAAGAGACAAGAAAAGGAAAAGGAAAAAAGAAGAAAGGCAGTGGTTTTACGGATAAAATAGCACAAGGCGTTTTCAAGTTTTTTGATGAAGATGCCCCATTAAAAGAATAACAACACAAACAAAAAGATATGGACAATTTTTTACCATTGGTTGAGTTGCCAGTAATTTCGAACTCAATTATTAAAGTGATAGGAGTAGGCGGTGGCGGTGGAAATGCTGTCAATCACATGTATAACCAAGGTTACAGGGATGTGGCTTTTGTGGTTTGCAACACAGACAATCAAGCTTTAAAAAGTTCACCTGTACCCCTAAAAATTCAGATAGGTGAAGGTTTAGGTGCGGGTGGAATCCCAGATGTAGCACGTCAAGCTGCGGAAGACTCAATTGACAATATCAAGAAAGTATTAGAAAGCAACACAAAAATGATATTCATCACCGCAGGAATGGGTGGTGGAACTGGTACGGGAGCTTCGCCAGTGGTGGCACGCACGGCACGCGAATTAGGCATTTTAACTGTTGGGATAGTGACCATTCCTTTTGCTTTTGAAGGGAAGCTCAAAATTCGTCAAGCCTTAGAAGGAGTGCATGCTTTAAGCGAACATGTGGATGCGCTATTGGTTATCAATAACGAAAAACTGAAAGAAATTTACCCAGACTTAGAACTTTCTAATGCTTTTGCTAAAGCAGATGATGTATTGACAAATGCTGCAAGAAGTATAGCTGAGATTATTACGGAGACAGGCTATATCAACACCGACTTTGCAGATGTTTACACCATTTTGAAAGATGGTAATGTGGCGATTATGAATACGGGTTATGCATCAGGTGAAAATCGAATTACCAATGCGATTAAGGATGCGCTAACATCTCCCCTACTCAACACAACGGATGTGAAAGGGGCAAGCAAAGTGCTGCTGAATTTATACTGCTCGAAAGAACATCAAATTAAAATGGAAGAAGTGCAACAAATCAATGATTTCATGACTACTATAGGTGAAGAAATTCAAGTGATTTGGGGTGCAACTTACGATGATAGTTTAGGTGAGAATGTCAAAATAACCTTGATTGCTACAGGTTATGAAGTGTCGGATATTCCAGGGATGGCTGCTGCTATCACTTCAAAATCTGCTCCTAAAAAGCCTGTTGTTACCATAGGGATAGACGATGAGCAAACAGAAGAAGAGGTGGAAAGTCCATTTGATGAAACCCCTGTAGAAGCTAAAGATGTTGAGACTGAAAAGCAAGAGCAGATAGACAAAACCTATGCAGCCTATTATCAAAAGGAAAAAGAAGAAGTGCAAGAGCTAGACAAAGAATTGGATATGTTCGACATCCCTGAAATAAGCCTCAAAGATAGTGCATCCGAAGAGGAGACTGTTGAGAAAGAGGCATCAGAAGAAATAGAGGAAATTCCTATATTGGATTTGGATAGTTTAGAAGATGAGGATGTCGTTCAACAAAGTGAAGACACCCCCAGTTGGATGAGAAAAACAAAGGAAAACACCAAAAAACGTTTTTCTAATTTCTTCTTGATGTAAATATCATAATGTAATAAACCAGCGTAGCTAAAGAACCTAAAGCTGCAATCACATATGTATAAGCAGCTGTTTTAAGCGCATCTTTTGCCGGCTCATGAGTAGTATAATTCGTGATGCCGGCATTGCTTAACCAAGCTAATGCTCGTTGACTAGCATCAATTTCTACGGGTAAGGTGATGAAACTGAAGAGTGTAGTCAGTGCAAATAACACGATACCTGCGAGCAATAATGCAGGGAATGTATTCACCAAGATAATACCCAGCAACAATAACCACTGCATCCATTTAGAAGCAAAACTTACAGCAGGAACCAAGGCAGAGCGCATTTTCAAAGGAGCATACGCTTTGGCGTGTTGCACAGCGTGACCGCATTCGTGAGCCGCAACGGCAGCAGCTGCAACGCTGGCTCTACCATATACATCTGCACTCAAATTCACCGTTTTATTGGTTGGGTTATAGTGGTCGGTGAGCTGCCCAGGTGTGGAAATCACCGAAACATCGTATATACCATTATCATGTAGCATCTTTTCTGCTACTTCTTTACCTGTCAGACCAACAGGTATTTTGGAGTACTTTGTAAATTTTGAGGTCAAACTCATCTGCACCACATAACTCAAAATTGCTATCGCACCGAAAATTATCCAAATTGTCATACTATCATTGTTTTAAATTATTAT
>CAYVWK010000024.1:13459-19796 GCA_964455235.1 uncultured Paludibacter sp. | reverse complement strand
CCTGATACCTCGACTTGCCTCGGCTACGCTCGGCAACTGGTTGAGTTGTTGAGTTTTGTTGAGTTGTTGAGTTGTTGAGTTGTTGAATGAAGAAACAGACGAAGTCCAGTATTTGTGTAGTTTTTAATTGAAAAATTTGCACATTCTCCTATTTTTCCACAATATATTTCGTGACTTTTTGTGTCATTTTGTGGTTAAATAATATAGTGGTTTCATTAGTCTCATTAGTCCCATTGGCATTACTTGTCCTGATTTATCGGGATCGGCACATCAAAAAAACATCATATTATGCAAGCATTAAACGAATTAAAAATAGCAATTTGCAGCGATCATGCAGGCTATGAATTGAAATTACAACTGATGGATTATCTATCAACTAAAGTAAAAGAGTTGAAAGATTTTGGTGCATTTTCATCTGAAAGTTCCGATTATCCTGATTATGCACACCCTATGGCATCAGCAGTTGAGAATCAGGAGTTTGACTATGGTATTTCCATTTGTGGAAGCGGAAATGGTATCAGTATGACCGTAAATAAGCACGCTGGCATCCGCGCTGCCCTATGTTGGTCGGCCGAAATTGCCCAATTAGCGCGGCTTCACAACAATGCCAACATACTCTCTCTGCCTGCTCGTTTCGTAACTTTTGGAGACGCTAAAAACATGGTGGACATCTTCTTCTCCACCGATTTTGAAGGAGGAAGACATCAAAAAAGAATAGATAAAATACCACTATAATGGCAAGAACTGAAATTTCAACCATAGGTGAATTTGGACTTATCAAACACCTAACAGAAAAGTTTAAAATCACCAATCCCTCTACGATTGTGGGAGTCGGGGACGATGCTGCGGTCTTGGATTATCAGGATAAGCAAGTGCTTGTTACCACCGACTTACTTTTGGAAGGTGTGCACTTCGACTTGATATATACACCTTTGAAACACTTGGGTTATAAAGCCGCAGTGGTCAATTTTTCAGATGTATATGCGATGAACGGACAACCCAAGCAAATTACGGTTTCGCTGGGTGTTTCTAAACGTTTTTCTGTAGAAGATTTAGCTGAAATTTATGAGGGCATTGGGTTGGCTTGTCAGCACTATGGAGTTGATTTAGTGGGTGGAGATACTTCGGCTTCTCTAACGGGTCTGGCCATCAGCATTACTTGCATAGGTGAGGCTGAAAAGGATAAAATTGTCTATCGAAATGGTGCTAAAAATAATGATTTAATCTGTGTTACAGGCGATTTAGGATCTGCTTATATGGGCTTGCAGTTGTTGGAACGTGAAAAGCAAGTTTTTGAAGGTAATGCGGATGTTGTTCAGCCTGATTTTGATGGGAAAGATTATATTTTGCAGCGACAGTTAAAGCCAGAAGCGCGTAAAGACATCATTGAAAAATTAGCTAAAAATGATATTTTACCTACGGCTATGATGGATATTTCTGATGGTTTGTCTTCGGAATTGATGCACATTTGTACACAGAGCAATACAGGTTGTCGCATCTATGAAGATAAAATCCCTATTGATTATCAGGCAGTTGTAATGGCTGAAGAGCTGAATATGAGCATAGTGACAGCCGCTCTGAATGGTGGCGAGGATTACGAACTGCTATTCACCGTTTCTATGGATGACTATGACAAAATAGTCGCCATGGAGGGGATTTTCATTGTGGGTCATATGACCAAGCCCGAATTAGGTTTGAATTTGGTTGGTCGTGAAGGTGAGGAGATTTCGCTTAAAGCTCAAGGCTGGAACTCTTTGGAATAATCACTTTTTTAGGAAGGGATAAATTACAGCTGAAGCGAAGATATACCATGCGATAATAGGGGCAAAAGCTGCCCATCCGAAGAATATAATGAATGCAATACATCCGACTAAAAAGATGTATTGCATTTTATTATCTGACCATTTTAAACTGCTGACTTTCAAGGCAAACATAGGCAATTTAGAAACTAATAAGCTACTGAAAATCACTATCAATAAGACGATTAACCAAGGAAATTCGATGAGTCTTTCAGAAAATGTATAGGCTATTCCTACCCAAAAAATAGTATTGGCAGGAGTTGCTAAACCAATAAAGGAACTGCTTTGGCTATCATCAATATTGAATTTGGCAAGTCGTAAAGCTGAAAAAGCAGGGATTAAAAATCCTACAAATTTAAGCCATTCGTGGGCATCTGTTTGCGATAATAAAGTAAAAGCAATAGCTCCTGGCAATAAGCCAAAACTAATCATATCTGCCAAAGAATCAAGCTCTTTGCCCATAGGTGAATAAGCTTTTAAGAGCCGCGCTGCCATTCCATCCAAAAAATCGAAAAAAGCGGCCAGCAGTACTGCAAAAAAAGCAATTTGATAATTAGCCTGAAAAGCATAATACACACCTACACTGCCTGTTAGCAGGTTTAAAATAGTGATGCTGTTGGGGATATGTTTTTTGATTGCCATTTTGCCTATTTTTCTTGATTATCTAATGTGTTGATTCTGATAAGATTAGCTTGTTCTACTCTTTGATTTTACTGTCGATGATGATGGTAACGGGACCATTATTGACCAATGCAACCTGCATATCAGCGCCAAATTCGCCAGTCTGAACCGCAATACCTGTCAGCTTTTCCAAGTTAGTGCAAAAATATTCATAGAGCGGAATTGCTTTTTCGGGACGAGCTGCCTTGATGTAGGATGGACGATTGCCTTTTCGGGTGGAGGCATGCAAGGTAAACTGGCTGATAACCAGCAACTCACCCCTAACATCCATCACCGAAAGGTTCATTACCCCCTTTTCATCATCAAAGATACGCAAATTGGCAGTTTTAGCAACCAACCAATCTGCATCAGCCTCCGTATCATCCTCTTCCACACCGATTAAAATCATCATGCCAGCATCAATTTTAGCCTTCATTTGCTGATTGATGCTCACAGAAGCTTCACTAACCCGTTGGATGACGATACGCATATCACTAAATCAATGATTATTTTACGTCGCCTTCAGCAATTAAATATTCAGCAATTTGAACAGCATTTAGAGCCGCACCTTTTTTGATTTGGTCACTTACACACCAGAAAGTCAAGCCATTAGGATGTGCTAAATCTTTGCGGATTCTGCCAACAAACACAGGATCTTTGCCCGATAAAAACAAAGGCATAGGATATTTCTTTTCAGCAGGATTATCTATCACTTCAATCCCTGCAGCAGCTTCAAAAGCAGCTCGTGCCTCATCCACAGAAATAGGCTTTTCAGTCTCTACCCAAATGCTTTCAGAGTGAGCACGCAAAGAAGGAACACGCACGCACATCGCACTGACTTCAATATCAGCATGCATGATTTTGCGTGTCTCGTGATACATCTTCATTTCCTCTTTGGTATAACCATTATCTGTAAACACATCTATCTGAGGGATAAGGTTATACGCTAATTGGTAGGCAAATTTTTCCACGGTTGGCTGCTCGCCTGCAAGTACTTGACGGTATTGCAAATCCAACTCATCCATAGCTGCTGCACCCGCACCAGATGCTGCTTGGTAAGTCGATACATGCACTCGTTTGATAGGCGATAAATCTTGAATAGGTTTCAGAGCCACTACCATCTGAGTCGTGGTGCAATTAGGGTTTGCGATAATGCCACGTGGACGGTTTTTCGCATCAGCAGCATTCACTTCGGGCACTACCAAAGGAATATCGGCATCCATACGGAAAGCACTGGAATTATCTATCATCACAGCGCCAAATTTGGTTATATCTTCAGCATATTCTTTTGAGATGCTGGCACCTGCAGAGGCGAATACTATACTGAAATCTTTAAAATCATCACCATGCTTTAATTCCTTCACTGTCAGCTTTTTACCCATAAACTCATAGGTTTTTCCTGCACTTCTTGAAGAACCAAATAATACTAATTCTGTCATCGGGAAATTACGCTCTGCTAACACACGTAAAAACTCCTGACCTACTGCGCCACTTGCGCCAACAATTGCTACTTTCATCTTTTTAAAATTTTTAGGTGATAATTTTTTCTTCTATCTTGTTTTATTAATATGAAAAACATAACTTTGCACACGCTTTTCAGATTAAGCTAAAAAGCAACCTAAACAACAATCAGTCACGTTTTTGCGACTGCAAAAGTAATTAATTTTTAACTAAAACCGATAATTGTATGAAAACTAATGTTTTGTTTGCACTACTCTTAGTGCCGATTTTCTCTTGGGCGCAGTTTACTGAAGATTTTTCCGATGGTGATTTTACTGCTAATCCTGCTTGGACTGGTAGTGTTGATAACTTCATCATCAACAGTAACTTACAGCTTCAATCTGCTGCGAAAACTGCCTCCACTTCCTATCTTTTTACTCCTTCCAAAGCCATTGAAAATGCGGAGTGGGAGTGTTTTTTCAAAATGGATCATACTACTTCTGCTTCCAACTATGCTTGTATGTATATTATTTCCGACCGTCCCTCTATAGAAAACGGTTTGCAAGCTTATTTTGTTCAGGTGGGCGGTACCAATGATGAGGTGTCGCTTTTCTATCAAAATGGGACTAAAAAAGAAAAAATTATTGATGGAGAAGATAAACGAACCGATGGTAAACCCGTAGAAATCAAGGTGAAAGTCACACGGGATGAGGAGGCTGTTTTTCGCTTGTATTCAAAATTACCTACTGAAGCGGATTGGTTCTTTGAAGGAGAAATGTTGCATGATAAGGCGGTAAAAGCTAAGTATTTCGGATTGTCTTATACCAATACTTCGACTACTGGTAATGCCTATTTTTTTGATGATATATCTGTGGAAGGGGATATTATTCGAGATGTGATTTCACCATTTCTGACTGATATTCAGATTCTACCACCTCATCAACTTCACTTAAAATTCTCTGAAACGATGACAATTTCAGATATAGATATCATCGTGAATGGCAATTATCCGCGCATTATTTCTGTGGATTGGGATGAGGATATGGAAGGTGTTGTTGTGGGGTTTGATGATGAGTTTTCAATAGGAAAAAAATATCAAATTGATATTGAAAATGCTTTTGATGAAGCGGGAAATTATATCAATAATTATACGTATAATATTGGTATTGTGGAAGATATAGAACCTGATGATGTAGTTTTTAATGAGGTGATGTTCCATCATCATGAAAATTCAGCTGAGTATGTAGAGTTGTATAATCGGTCGAGGAAAGTGATTAATTTAGCGGGGATGTATTTCACCACTCAAAAGGCTGATGGCAGTTTGAATACAGGTGTACAATTTCCAGAAAAAAGTCTGATTTTTCCACAAGAATATTTAGCGATTACGGAAGACACCGAAGCGATTAAAAACTACCATGCTTGTCCGCCCGAAGCTAATATTATCCAAACACGCTGGTCTGCCTTGAACAATGAAACTGCTACTTTAGTGTTTACGAATGCCAGTAAAGAGGTGATTTTTGATGAATTTACCTATCATAAAAATAGGCACCATGCTTTGGTCAAAAATCCTAAGGGAGTAGCTTTGGAGCGTATCTATTTTGATTTGCCTACCCAAGATGAAAGTAATTGGCATTCAGCAGCTAAGCTACATAATTTTGGTACACCAGGCTTTAAGAATACGCAAAACAAAGAGCGTAATTCTTTATCAGGACAACATAATTTCTATCTTGAAAAAGATTATTTTTCGCCTGATAATGATGGTATAGATGACCTTTGTGTGCTACATTATCAGCTGGATAAACCAGGCTATATCATCAATATTGAAATTCTGACTGCCATAGGTGAACATGTTTACACTTTGTGTCATCAATATTTAGCCAATCAGGAGGGATTTTTTACGTGGGATGGTCGGAATAAAAAGGGACAAACGGCACAAGTTGGCATCTATGTTTTTTGTATTGAAATTTTTCATCCTGAGTATGGAGAAAAACAGAAATTTAAAATAGGGGTAGCTCTTACGACAAATTGACACGAAACAGCCTTAAAATGCTCAATTTGTGATTGAAATTCGTATAAATTAACACCTAATATCCAATAAATCAGCTATCTTTGCAGGCATTAAAAAAATAAAGAAAACAATATGGAGAAATTAAGTTATGCCTTAGGGGTGAGTTTAGGAAATAGTTTGAAAAATAGCGGTTTTGATACCTTAAATTATTCGAAATTTTCAGCAGCTATTCAAGATTCCATTGAAGGTAAACAATTAGAGATGAGTGTGCAAGAAGCGCAAGAGCTCATCAATCAATATTTTGAAGAATTACAAGCTAAACAACATGCTTCCAATGTAGAGGCAGGCAAAGCTTTTTTGGCTGAAAATGCGAAAAGAGAAGGTGTTGTAACTACCGAGAGTGGTTTGCAATATGAGGTTATTCGTGAGG
>CAYVWK010000024.1:0-13359 GCA_964455235.1 uncultured Paludibacter sp. | reverse complement strand
AGAGAAGGTGTTGTAACTACCGAGAGTGGTTTGCAATATGAGGTTATTCGTGAGGCAGATGGCAAAGTTCCAACAGCATCTGATACAGTGAGCGTGCATTATCATGGTACTTTATTGAACGGACAAGTGTTTGATAGTTCTGTGCAACGTGGTGAGCCAGCTACTTTTGGCGTAACGCAAGTGATACAAGGTTGGGTAGAAGCATTGCAGTTAATGCCTGTTGGTTCTAAATGGAAGCTTTTCATCCCTTCTGAATTAGCATACGGTTCTCGTGGTGCTGGTCAGATGATTGGTCCGCATACTACTTTGATTTTTGAAGTGGAATTACTGAAAATTGTTTAATTCAAATCAATACTACGCAAAAAATGAAGAAAATTCTGATTATCACGCTTGCCGTAATGGTTGCTATGACAGCTTTTGGTAAGGAAAAGAAGGTGAAAAAATCCAAGAAATCGAAACAACAGATTGAGATAGTAGCAGAACCTGTGAATCTATTTACGAACGATGTTGACTCTATGAGCTATGCTTTGGCGAGTAATATTGCTATGGAATTGAAGGAAAATCTTACCACATTGCCTTTTGGTGCAGTCAATAAAGAATTGTTTTTAACAGCTTTCAATGCAGTAATGAAAGGAGACTCTATTTTATTTACAGGGGAAGAAGCGCAAGATGTTTTGCAACGTTACTTTGCTTCTGCTCAACAAAAAATGGAAGCAGAGCAACAAAAAGAAGGTAAAAAATTCCTTGAAGAAAATGCGAAAAATCCAGCAGTGCAAACAACAGCTAGCGGTTTGCAGTATATTGTTTTGAGAGAGGGTGATGGTCCCAAGCCAGCCGAAACCGATAAAGTCAAAGTGGATTATGAAGGAACTTTAACAGATGGTACTGTGTTCGACAGTTCCTATCAGAGAGGAGAGCCTATTGATTTTGTGCTAAATCAGGTGATACAAGGCTGGACAGAAGGCGTTCAACTCATGTCTGTAGGTTCGAAGTATAAGTTTTTTATACCCTATAATTTAGGGTATGGCGAACAAGGAGCTGGTGGTGTTATACCTCCCTATGCTACCTTGATATTTACAGTCGAGTTATTGGATATCAATCCCGCAGCAATCACAGATCAAATTAAAGAATTAGAAATCAAATAAAATTATTACCGTATGAAAAAGAACAGTATTTTAATAGCATTATTGCTAGTAATTATTTCATTTAGCGCTTGTAATAATAACAAGCCTAAGAAAGTTACTTTGAATGACTTTAAAGATAGTATCAATTACACACTTGGTCAATGGCAAGGTGATATGTTTAGAGAATATTATTTCCAAAATGATAGTTCGGATGTACAATTAAAAGCCTTTGTGAAAGCTTTGGATGAAGCATATAGCAATAAAGGTGAGAATGAAATGTATACTTTAGGTACACATGTAGGGAAATATTTCCAAGATCAAATTAGCAATGGCCATTTTGGAGATTCTACTTTAACAGGTGATGTTAAATTGGTTATGAGAGGGTTAATCAATGCTATAAATGAATATGAAGAGGTTATTTCAGAAGAAGAAGCAGATGCTTTTTATCGTGCTTTTCAAGAAGCATCAAATGACCGCTATAATTAATTAACCCATAATTTATCTCTTAAAAATTTAGAAATATGAAACGTATTAATATATTATTATTGGTAATCACGGCATTAATGCTCGTGTTTTCGTCTTGTAATCAGTACAAAGAAAAATCAGTTACACTTAAGACTGAATTAGATAGCCTGAATTATTCTTTTGGCTATGTGAATGGTAAAATTTTGAAACAATACCACTTAAATGATGATTCAACAGGTCATGCTTTGAATGATTTGATGAAAGGCATAAAAGCTGGTTTGAAAATGAAAAATGAAGAAACGAATGGACAAGAAGCTTCAGAATTAGGTAAAATGATAGGAGGCCAACTTAGCAGCAATCCTGATTTCTACCAAGATTCTTATTTAGTGATGGACTTCAAATTACTTCGTCAGGGTATGATTAATGGTATTAAACAATACGAAGGTATGATGACTTCTGATGATGCTAAAACATACTTCAATGAGTCTATGGAAGCTTATCAAGCTAAAAAACTGGAAGTTGAATATCAAGAAAACAAGCTTGCTAATGAACTGTTTTTATCTGAAAATGCATTAAAAGAAGGTGTTATTACTACCGAATCTGGTTTGCAATATGAGGTTATCAAATTAGGAAAAGGAGCAAAACCTACAGCTGAAAATAAAGTTAAAGTACATTATCATGGAACTCTAATCGATGGTACTGTGTTCGATAGCTCTGTTGATCGAGGTCAGCCTGCTGAATTTTTCTTAAATCAGGTGATTAAAGGTTGGACTGAAGGTGTTCAGTTGATGCCTGTTGGTTCAAAATTCAAATTCTATGTGCCACAAGATTTAGCTTATGGTTCAGCTAATCAGGGAGGAGCTATTCAACCTTTCTCAACTTTGATATTTGAAGTGGAATTGCTTGAAATTATTGTTTATTAGTTGTTGAATATAGGGTTTAAAAAACACATACCAACATAAATAATCTTATGTTTCTATGGGAAAAATCGATAATTTAGACCGTGAAATATTACGTATCATAAGCCAAAATGCACGTATGCCTTTTAAAGAGGTTGCCGAAATTTGTGGCGTGTCGCGTGCTGCTATACATCAGCGTGTGCAAAGGCTTATCGACTTGAATGTAATTATGGGATCGGGATATATAGTGAACCCGAAAATGTTGGGGTTTCACATGTGTGTCTATGTGGGTATCACACTCGAAAGAGGTTCTATGTATAAATCTGTAGTCAGCGAATTGGAGAAAATTTCAGAAATCGTTGAATCACAATATACATTAGGCCCATATACTATACTCATCAAACTATACGCTAAAAATGATGAGCATTTAATGGAATTGTTGAACGGAAAAATTCAGGAAATACCTGGTGTGGTTTCTACTGAAACGTTGACCTCTTTGGATCAACACATCCGCAGAACAGTTCCAATTGAATAAATATTTAATAATGAATAGAACAGAGTAACATATTGATTAATTGATATGTTACTTCTGTTTTTTAATAAAACGCTTTAAATGGAAACAGTTGTAAGTGGTATCCGCCCAACAGGAAATCTGCATCTAGGTAATTATTTTGGTGCATTGAAAAACTTTATCAATATGCAAAATGAGCATAATTGCTATTTTTTCATTGCTGATTATCATTCCCTTACTACGCATCCTACTCCTCAGGATTTGCATGGGAATGTGAAACAGGTTTTAGTAGAATACCTTGCTGCAGGATTAGATCCTGAAAAATCGACTATCTATGTGCAAAGTGATGTGCCCGAAACAGCTGAGCTTTATCTTTTCCTGAATATGAATGCCTATTTAGGTGAATTAGAAAGGGTGACTTCCTTTAAAGACAAAATCCGCCAGCAGCCTCAAAATGTGAATGCTGGTTTGCTTACCTATCCCACCCTAATGGCTGCGGATATCATTATCCACAAAGCAACGAAAGTGCCTGTTGGTAAGGATCAAGAGCAGCATTTAGAGATGACGCGCCAGTTCTCTAATCGCTTCAATCGCATGTATAATGTGAACTATTTTCCTGAACCACAAGCTTTCAATTTTGGTGAAAGTCTGGTGAAAATACCTGGACTGAATGGTGCTGGTAAAATGGGTAAATCAGAAGGGGAGGGCAATGCTATTTTCTTAGCTGATGAGCCTGCTGCTATCCGTAAAAAGGTGATGCGCGCTGTTACTGATGGCGGTCCGACTGAACCTAATCAAGAGAAACCAGAGGTAATACAAAACTTATTTCAGCTGATGAGTGTGGTTTCTACCCAAGATACTTACGACTACTTCAACGAGAAATACAATAACTGCGAGATTCGTTATGGCGATATGAAAAAGCAGTTGGCAGAAGACATGGTGTTGTTTACCACGCCTTTCCGCGAGAAAATCAATGATATGCTGAAAGACGAGGCGTATATATCTAAAGTAGCACGCTTAGGCAAAGAAAAGGCTCAAACCAATGCCGCTAAAACGATTAAAGAAGTACGCGAGATTATTGGGTTTAGGAGTTTCTGAAGCATAGGAGTTTTCAACCACAAAAATGCACGAAAAGGCACAAAAAAATTTGTAGAAAAATAGAAGAATGTCGAGTTTTTCAATTGAAATGACGCAAATAATGACGTAGGCAGGAGCCTACGCCAAACAAAGAAGGATGTGCAAATGTTTGAATTTCGCTCTTTGTACGGACAAGTCGTGACTTGTCCCTAACTAAGAAACACTCCACATTCCACAAAAATCTTTTATTTCATTCATTGCATTGAAGAATTTTACAGTAAATTTATTCAATGCAAATATAAAATTTACCTTTTGAACCTCTGCAACTAAACCTCTACAGGACGCATCAATAGTTAAGTTTTAAATTTAATTATTTATGGAGAGAGTATATAAAATTTTGTTTGCCCTTCTTTTTGTGAATTTACTATCTGTAAATGCAGAAAACCCACAAAAACTTTTCTTATCAGTCGATTTTGCTACTAAAGGACTAATGGCCGAATTAAACGATTCGTGGCCAGTGAGGCAGGATGTTGGTTCGACTAATAGCTCTACCAATAGAAGCTTAAATATCAATTCTGAAATGAATTACCTTGGATTGTCGGCAGAGTATGCCTTTGACAAAAAATGGTCGCTTATTTCAGGATTGAGATATATCATGCTAAACGGAGAGGCTATTAAAGATGACTACAGTAGAGGAGGTAGTTTTTTTCTACGTTTGAATAGTGCTGAGTCACATATCGAGTATGCCAGAATTATGAGTATCAGCGATAAGTCGAGCTTCCTTGGTATACCCATTGAACTGAAATTTACACCCTTCCATTTTGGATTTGTTTCTTTGTATTCAAAGCTTTCTACTGAATTTGCATACAGGCTTTTCAATAACACAGACATAGAATTTAAAACACCTGAAATGGAAGCAAAAGAAGCATCTATTTTAGAGGGCTTAAATTTGAAATCTAATCCGTTTTACTCCTCTGTTTACATCACCTTGGGAGCTCAATTTAAGTTGAGCAAAGAGCTTTATACATCCATTGATGTATTGACTCCAGCTTTATATATGACAAAGAATAATTCAAGTTTACTGAATATAAACAATATCTCAGGTATTCAATTATCACTTATTTACTCATTGAATAAATAACACCCAATCAAGAAATTATTATGAAGAATATATTTAAAATATTAATTGTGTCATTTGTTGTGACTTTAACAATTACCTCATGTAGTAGCGCAGATGTTGAGTTATCGCAATCTGTTTATATTGAAGATTATGATGCTCCTGGATTGCCCATTTATTCTGAATGGGGCTATAACACCTTTGGAATGTATATAGATAAAACGCCTTTTGTTTCTACTAATGAATTTCAGCCAGCTAAAATCTATATAAAACCTGATACTTTTAATATCGATTTAAAGGGTAAATACGGACAGTATCCAGCCGTGATGCATATATCTTTAAAAGGATTCACACCCGATGATTATACAGGATTAGTGGAGTTGAACGATTCAGTAATCAATTTGAAAAACACTAATTGTAAAGTTACCCTAAACTACAATAAGCTAGAAATGACTCTCAATATCATTCAAGGTGATATTTTATTTAAAAAAGTTCAGAAATTATATGTTGATGGTGAGTTAGTTAGAACGAATATGTCAGGGAAAATTCAGTTTCAAACCTTTATCAATAATGAACCAGTTTCTATTAATAATGGGAGGTTTGATTTGGGTATTGGATATAACAACTTCTTTAACCTAATCGATTATTTAGGAAACTAACTCAGCAAATCATACACCCCTCGCATTTGGATATTTCGCCGCTTAGCCTCTTTTCAACTAAGTTTTGAATACGTGCGGATAAGTTTTCAATGCGGATGTTTTCTATGACATCAGCAACGAAAGCATACATCAACATCAACCTTGCTTCAGAGTAGGAGATACCGCGCGTACGCATATAGAATAAAGCTTGTTCATCCAACTGGCCGATGGTCGCACCATGCGAACATTTCACATCATCAGCATAAATCTCAAGCTGCGGACGAGTACGGATTTTGGCTGTTTTATTGAGTAAGATGTTGCGGTTCGTTTGATAAGCTTCGGTCTTTTGCGCATCTTTTTCTACAAAAATACGCCCTGTAAATGCACCCTTAGCCGTATCATCTAACACATACTTAAATAGCTCAGTCGAATGGCAATTAGGCATATTATGTAGGATACTTGTGAAATTATCCACATGCTGTTTTTTGTCAGCTATCACCAAACCATACAGCTCTGTAACCGCATACTCGCCATTCAACGCTATTTCTATATTGTTGCGCGTCATGCCATTATGCAGGTTTACCACATTCACCAAGGTATTGGAATGTGCCTTTTGATCCACAAAAAGCGAATTGATAGCAGCGGTTTTAATATGGGTATTCTCTAATTTATAGTGCTCATACACAGCATGTTCATCTACAAAAACTTCCGTCATGCGATTGGCCATAAAATGCTGATGGTCCATCGTATGGTCACATACTAATAGTTGAGCTTTGGCATTTTTTCCTATCACTATCAAGTTATGCGAACTCGTCATCGCATCTTGATCAGCATTGAGCATATTTATCAGCTGAACAGGATGGTCAAGTTGTACATCATCAGGCACATACATAAAAAAACCATCTTGTGCAAAAGCACCATTCAAAGCTACGAAAGCATCTTTCTTTTCAGAGGCTAATTTACCATAATACCTTACAACCAACTCTGGATATTTTTCAGCAGCTTCCTTCAATCCACAAATTATTACACCTTCAGGAAGGTTTCCATTATGCTTGTCTGAAGATGCATAAAAAGTCTCGTTTACTACAAAATAGAGGTAAGAATGTATCTCTGGAACATCGCAAGAAAACTGCGAATAAGGATTTAAAGAGGTGCCCAAACGCTCAAATTGCATCTGATAATTCACAGCCAAAGCCGACTTCAAATCCGTATATTTATAATCCTCATTTTTAGAAGTAGGAAAGCCCAATGCCTCAAATTGCGATATATAAGCATCACGTTGCTCGTTCATCACTGCGGGCGCATGCTCTTTTATCGTTTTTTGATGTTTTTGATATGTATCTATATATACTTGTTTCATTTGTTCGTTTTATTTTACCCAATCATAACCCTTAGCCTCAAGCTCTAAAGCAAGGTCTTTTGTGCCCGTTTTCACTATCTCTCCATCCATCAAAACATGCACATAATCAGGAATGATATATTCAAGTAAACGTTGATAGTGGGTGATAAGAATAGTTGCTTTTTCGGGTGATTTTAGTGTATTCACACCATTTGCTACGATACGCAAAGCATCAATATCCAAACCTGAATCTGTCTCATCAAGTATCGCTAATTGGGGCTCTAACATCGCCATTTGGAAAATCTCATTGCGCTTTTTCTCTCCTCCTGAAAAGCCTTCGTTCACCGAGCGATTGGTCAGCTGACTATCCATTTCGACCAAAGCACGCTTCTCACGCATATCTTTTAAAAATTCAGAAGCGGTAATAGGAGCTTGGTTCTGATACTTTCTTTTTTGATTGATGGCGGCGCGTAGAAAATTCACCATACTCACGCCAGGAATCTCAACAGGATATTGAAAACTCAAAAATACACCTTCATTCGCACGCTCCTCTGGATGCATTTCTAATAGATTTTTACCATTAAAAATGATGCTGCCATGGGTAACCTCAAAAGCAGGATTACCAGCAATAACAGAGGATAGGGTAGATTTTCCACTACCGTTCGGTCCCATAATAGCATGAATTTCACCTGGTTTAACCGTCAAATTCAAGCCTTTTAATATCTCTTTGCCATTGATGCCGGCACGTAAATTTTTAATTTCTAACATATATGTTTTTGTTTTTTATTCTGATGTCGTATCGAAGGGTATCTGAATATTTTTCAGAAATTATCCAACGGATCCTTCTAAAGTTATTTGTAATAGTTTTTGTGCTTCAACCGCAAATTCCATAGGCAGTTTTTCCATTACTTCTTTGGCATAACCATTCACAATTAATCCCACCGCTTCTTCTGTTGGAATCCCACGTTGGTTGCAATAAAATATCTGATCTTCGGAAATTTTAGAAGTCGTTGCCTCATGCTCTACAATAGCAGAATCATTATTCACTTCCATGTAAGGGAAGGTATGTGCACCGCAAGTATCGCCTAACAACATACTGTCACACTGCGAGAAATTGCGCGCATTTTCAGCATTCGCACCTATCTTCACGAGTCCGCGATAACTATTCTGACTAACCCCCGCTGATATTCCTTTGGAAAGGATATGCGAGCTGGTATTTTTTCCAAGATGAATCATTTTGGTACCTGTATCAGCTTGCTGGTGATGATTGGTAACCGCAACGGAATAAAACTCAGCAGTTGAATTATCCCCCAACAAAATACAAGAAGGATATTTCCAAGTAATGGCTGAGCCAGTCTCCACTTGCGTCCACGAAATATGCGAACCTTCGCCCTTGCAAATACCACGTTTAGTCACCAAGTTATACACGCCGCCTTTACCTTCTTTATCGCCTGGATACCAGTTTTGTACAGTAGAGTATTTGACCTGCGCATTCTTCATCGCCACAATTTCGACGATAGCCGCATGCAGCTGGTGATCATCGCGCTGAGGAGCAGTACAGCCCTCCAAATAAGACACATAGCTGTCATCCTCCGCTACTATCAAGGTACGCTCAAACTGACCCGTATTCGCTGCATTGATGCGGAAATAAGTGGAAAGTTCCATTGGACAGCGCACGCCTTTAGGGATATAGGCAAACGAACCATCGCTAAAAACCGCACTATTCAGCGCAGCAAAGTAATTGTCCGTATAAGGCACTACCGATCCCATATACTGTTTTACCAGTTCGGGATGTTCTTGCACAGCTTCACTAAAAGAGCAAAAGATAATACCCTTTTCAGCCAAAGTTTCTTTGAAAGTAGTAGCAATAGAGACAGAATCCATGACTGCATCCACCGCTATTCCTGATAAAGCTTTTTGTTCTTCCAAAGGAATACCTAGCTTCTCGAAAGTTTTAAGCAGCTCAGGATCCACTTCGTCTAAGCTTTTAGGGATGTTTTTACGAGGAGCAGCAAAATAGGAAATCGCCTGAAAATCAATCTCGGGCATATTCAAATGCGCCCATCGCGGCATCTCCATCGTAAGCCAATGTCTATAAGCTTTCAAACGGAACTCCAACATCCATTCAGGTTCATTCTTCTTGGCGGATATCATACGGACCACCTCCTCATTTATACCTGGAGGAAAAATCTCCATATCAATATCCGTAGTAAACCCGTATTTATAGTCACTACCCGTTACTTCATATATAATTTCGTCTGACATAATCACAAAAAAATTGACTGCAAATTTAATAAAAAATGCATAAGTATGGAAATAACAAAGGAAAAGGAGGTTTTGTTTAGAAATGAAGGAATTTAGAAATATAGAAATTGAGGAATGTTGAGGGGTTTGGAGCGTAGAGGAGAAAATATTTTCTCATACCAAGTTCGCATATTTAATTTTAAAATTGTATATTTGCCCCCTCAATTTAAAAACCAAATATATCATGATGAATTTAATGTTGTTATGGGCTTTAGGTACAGGTGAAATTATTTTATTAGCCTTGGTTGTTTTACTTCTTTTCGGTGGAAAAAAAATTCCTGAATTGATGCGTGGAATAGGTAAAGGCGTGAGCCAATTTAAAAAAGGTGTGAAAGAAGTTGACGACGAAATAAACTCTGCCTTAGACGATTTGGAAGACAAAAAATAGTCTGCTATCATGTCTGAAAAACCTAAAGAAGATAAAAATCTTTCGTTTTGGGAACATCTTGAAGTGCTGCGCTGGGTAATCCTGCGGATACTTGCGGCTGTTTTTGTTTTTGTTATTCTGATTTTTAGTGCGAAAGATTTTGTATTTAATCAGATTGTTTTTGCTCCTATTGATTCTGATTTTTGGTTCTATCGAACCTTATGCTCTTTAGGTAACTTGTTGTATTTCCCAGCTCTTTGTCCCGAAAATTTCAATATTACCCTGATTAATATCAATCTAACGGGGCAATTTATGGCACACATCAGTTCTTCTTTTACGATTGCGCTGATTCTTATCGTCCCTTATATCATTTTTGAAATTTGGAATTTCGTGAAACCAGCTCTTTATCCTAAGGAAAAAGCGCATGTAGGGTATATCTTTCTTTCTACAACTGTTCTGTTTTATTTAGGGGTAGCTCTGAGCTATTTTGTGATATTTCCCCTCACAGTGAGGTTTTTAGGTACCTATGAAGTGTCGAGTTTGGTACCAAATCAAATTTCGGTGCAATCGTATTTGGGAGCTTTATATATCCTGACTTTCAGTTTAGGTATTATGTTCGAGATGCCCGTTTTGGCCTATTTGCTTTCTAAAATGGGACTGATACATAAGGATATGCTCAAAAAAGTGCGCTCCTATGCTTTCGTGATTTTATTAGCATTATCAGCTTTGATAACGCCAACCACCGACCCGTTTACGATGACGGTGGTGGCACTACCGCTGTATTTTCTGTATGAACTCAGTATCTTAGTGGTTCCTAAGAAAAAAGTTGAAGCTGATGATGAGGATGAAGACGAAGAAGATTAAATAACTACCTTCGCTCGGTATGAATATCCCTCTTGTTGTATGTGCAAAACGTAAATATTATACCTTTTGAGTGGTACTACATATTCGTTTTGAAATGCTTCTGATTGATGTATTAATACTCCAGTAATATCATAAACACGTATTGTTTCTCCTCCTGATAATCCTTGTAGATTTATTCCTTCATCTAAGCGATTGATGCGGATTCCAGTGTGCTTTTTAGTTATATCTGAAGTCTTTTCTGTTGTCAATTTTACCATGTCAGACTCAGGAGAAATACGTCCTCCCAAGGTTGATTTTACAGTATAATGATATTCAGTTTCAGGACTTAAATCTTCTACAACTTTTTCGCTACCTACTACAGGTTCATCTGTTAAAATATTTACTTTTTGCATCTCTCCGTAGGTGATAACAAAATCATCTAAAGCAAAATTTCCTTGATTTTTATAGAAGGTTACTTTTAGTGATTTTACATTTTCTGCTGCTTCAAATTGATAATTTAAAGTTGTCTTAGCAGTATTGACATACGAGATTCTTTCAATCTCCTCCCAACTGCCATCAGATAAAGCTTCTACAGTGAAGTAAGAAGTTCCTCCATTAGATGGGAATCTATACATAAAGCTGATGTTTTTGATAGGATAAGGGAATACCTTAGTTTGAACATATTCTCCATTGTTTTTTAGTTGAAGGGATGGAGGAGCAATACCTGAACTTCCTGGTGTGGTATAACTTCCACTGGCTGTGCCAATCCACCCGTCAGGTAGCGGTTTGCCATTTCCACCAATATTATCAAACCCTTCTGTAATCGTCACGTCTTCAGCACCTACGTAGGTATATACATTCAATAAATACTCATTGGTATATAAATCATCTTCCCAATCTGCCGTAAAATAAGTATCGCCTATATCCTTAGCTGCATTTGCTTCGGGTGCAAGTAGGGCAGAGGTGCTAAATTGCGATGAGTTAACGGATTTCTTAGTCTGTCCTGGTAAAATAGCTTTCACATAATAGTTGTATTTTGTCTCGGGTAATAGCTCATCTACCGTGTATTCTGTTTTTCCACTTGTTGAAATACCATCCAAAATAAGGGTTTCAGAGGCATCTAATTGCATGGTATGACTGCCTATCAAACTAAAATAATCTATGCCATATACATCCCACTCATCTTCATTATAAATAGCTGATGGGTGCGTTACAGATGCTTTGCGCTTTAAGGTCTTATCCTTACCCCATTCCACAGCAGAACCAACATCTGGATACCCAATCATATCAATCAAAATACCGTTATGATACAAAGCTAAAGCATCATTTCCATTGAAACTCATGGTTGAGTCGTTGGATAAATCAGCTGAAGGTTTTAGCTCATTTGAATTAATATAATAAGCAATCAAGTAAGTCTTATTATTTGCTAATGTGCCTGATAAATTCAAAGGAACTATAAATTCACCGCTACCATTGGATTGTTTTCTGATAGTATAATCCCCTAAATTGATGGGTTGCCCAGTTCTATTATACAATTCTACTCCCTTATTATAGCCTGAACCTTCCATATAAGATGAAAAAATCAGGTTACCAGCTTTAGTTGAACCTTGATATACTGTCAACTCATAATCAGTAGCATTCGAGTCTTTAATCCAGGATAAAGTTGCACCTACAGGTGTCTCATCTTCTGCATTCAAAGCCATGAAGGTACGGCTAGCAACAGCTTTGATAGGGATTAATCTATTTTGCGCCAAACCACCACCAGCAATCACCAAGGTATCTATATAGGAACCAGCAGTCAGCGGGGTGAATGTAATTTGAATATTAACGCCATTTTCAGCAATAGTTTTTGATAAAGTTTGAGGACTAACACTGAAGCTTGGGTTGCTGTTTTTGAGGTAAACATTCAGTCCTGAAGTGATGTTTACACCATGCACAAACACTTCTTTGGTCTGTGTATCTCCCTGCATAATCACGTGAAAATCTAAGTTTTCATTTTGACGAGGGGATGCCAGAAATGGGTCAGTTTCGATTGGAAATGGATAAGCGATAGAGGTATTATTTCCCCAAATATAATCGACTAAATCAGGATAATCAATAAAAGGATTTCTATTTCCTTGGATATCAAAAACAAGCTCTTGGCGAACTAATTCTTTTAGGCTAACAGGGTCATTTTGATGCCATTCCATCAATAAATCTATAGCCCAAGGTTTCCAAGCAGGATAGGTGTTATTATCCAACATGGGAGAGTTCCAAAAGGCAGTAAGATCTTCATAAATGGTAGCAATATACAAATAGGCACGTGCAAAATCACCTTTATACTCATCGGCAGGTTCAAAAACATTACCCGTATAGCCAGGGTAATCGCCAGCCCCAATTTTACTCACGCCATTGTCGGTGGTTGTTCTGCCTGTAACTATTCCCAAAGGGTTATTGCTTTTCGACATATTGGCAGAAGCATCAGCAGGAAAAAGGTGATGTAAATCTTTATAAGACATAAACTCACTACCACCCCACCAACTTTTTGGGAATGAATGTTCGATATGCGTACCATCAACACTTTTAAAACCATTAAAATAGCGGGTATTGGCTGAGTACATATCCACTACAGAATTATCATTTTCGTTGCGGTCGGTATAATAAAAACCCTCCCAAGTATGACCAGCTCCACTACC
>CAYVWK010000023.1:19253-21277 GCA_964455235.1 uncultured Paludibacter sp. | reverse complement strand
AAAGGCGTTTATGTGGTGAAAGTGGGTATGAAGACAGTGAAAGTGATTAGGTAGTTGCTGGTTGTGCTTGTGGTAGGGCTTCCAGTAGGGACAAGTCGCGACTTGTCCCTACGTCATGCACACCATGTATAACGTGTACACCATGTGCAAACATTCCACATTCAACATTCAATATTCAACATTCAATATTCAACAAAAAAATGGCTTTAATAAAATCAGTAAGGGGATTTACCCCAATATATGGAAAAGACTGCTATTTTGCAGAGAACGCAACTATTGTAGGTGATGTCGTGATGGGCGATGGTTGCAGTGTATGGTTTAATGCAGTTTTGCGCGGTGATGTAAATTCCATCCGCATCGGCAATCATGTCAATATCCAAGATGGGAGCGTGTTGCATACCCTCTATCAGAAATCGGTGGTGGAAATAGGCGACTATGTTTCTATTGGGCATAATGTGACCATCCACGGGGCAAAGATTGATAATTATGCACTGATAGGCATGGGTGCTACGCTTTTAGACTATGCTGAAGTGGGCGAGGGTGCTATTGTGGCCGCAGGATCACTCGTGCTCAGCAATACCAAAATAGAGCCTTACACGCTTTGGGCAGGTGTTCCAGCTAAGTTTATCAAGCAAGTTGAACCCCAGCAAACCCACGAAATGAATGAGCGCATTGCGCATAATTATGCTATGTATGCTGGCTGGTTTAAAGAAGAGGAAAAATAGATTGATTGGCTGATTTTTATTCTAAGGAATAGCCAAACCCTCTTAGTTTATTGCCTTTATTACGCCAATCTTTTTCTACTTTCACAAATAATTCAAGGAAGATTTTCTTCTCGAAAAAGGTTTCGAGGTCTTTGCGGGCATCGGTACCAACTTTTTTGATGGATTTACCTGCGTGACCAATGATAATACCCTTCTGAGAGTCACGTTCTACATTGATAACTGCATTAATTCTTATTAGCTTATCCTCTTCTAAAAACTGCTCAACTACGACCTCTACAGCATAGGGAATTTCCTTGTCGTAATGCATCAATATCTTCTCACGGATGATTTCTGTCACAAAAAACCGCTCAGGCTTATCCGTTAGCTGGTCTTTATCAAAGAAAGGCGGGCTCTCTGGTAGTAAAGATTTTATACGCTCAAAAAGCCCGTTTATATTAAACTTCTCCAAAGCTGAAATAGGGAAAATCTCAGCCCTCGGAAGCAATTCTTTCCATTTATCAACTAATTCTTCTAGCTTTTCTTGATTGATTAAATCAATTTTGTTGATAACTAATATCAAAGGCGCTGGATTTAAGTTCACCTTCTCCAAAAAATCGATATTCTTTTCGCTAGAATCCACAACATCAGTAACATAGACCAATACATCCGCATCAGAAAGTGCAGAGTTAGAGAATTTTCGCATGGATTCTTGCAGGCGATAGTTGGGTTTTAGCACTCCAGGCGTATCAGAATATGCGATTTGGAAGTCTTCTCCGTTTACTATACCAAGGATGCGATGACGCGTAGTCTGCGCTTTCGATGTGATAATGGAAATACGTTCGCCAACCAATGCATTCATCAAGGTTGATTTACCAACATTGGGGTTGCCTACGATATTAACAAATCCAGATTTGTGCATATATTGTGATTTGAATGTTAATGATACATGTAAATATACTTGCAAAGATAATTTAAAATAAGGACAAGATGTTTATCCAGTAGATTTTTCTTATCTTTGAGCCCGAAATTTTGATACCGTATGCGAAAAAGCTTATCTTTATTCAGAGTGCAAGAGGTTTCTCAGCATCTAAAATTAATTTTCATCCTCATAGGTGTCGCTATTGTTGTGGCATCTACTTATTTTAGCAATAGACTTGGTAAATCCCTCGCGCAAGAAGAACAACGAAAAATTGAAATCTGGGCTGAAGCTACTCGTCAATTAGCCTTGTCGGAGGATACCTCCAATCTTGATTTTTTATGGACCATCATCGAAGGAAATCATACAATTCCAGTGATATTGGTGGATGAACACGATAATCG
>CAYVWK010000023.1:8308-19153 GCA_964455235.1 uncultured Paludibacter sp. | reverse complement strand
TCATCGAAGGAAATCATACAATTCCAGTGATATTGGTGGATGAACACGATAATCGCATCTCTTCTAATAATGTAAAAGAGCCGAAAAAGGATGTGGACGCTTTTTATATCAGTGAAATCAATCGGTTGAAGAAGAAAAACCCTGCTATTGAAGTCAAAATTGGCGATACTTCGCAGTTTATTTATTATGATGACTCCTCTTTGCTCAAACAACTATATTACTTCCCTTATGTTCAATTAGGCATTATTTTCGTCTTTATTTTGATAGCTTTTTTTGCGTTTTCAAGCACGAAAAACGCGGAGCAAAATAGGGTGTGGGTTGGACTATCCAAAGAAACTGCTCATCAATTAGGTACGCCTATTTCTTCTCTTTTAGCGTGGGTTGATTTACTGAAAATGAAGTATGATGATGATATGATTAAAGAGATGAGTAAGGATGTAAATCGCCTAAGAATTATTGCGGAACGCTTCTCTAAAATTGGGTCAGCACCTGATTTACAGCTTGTTAGTCTGAATGAAACCGTGCAAAATGCCATTTCATATATCAGTAATCGCACATCCGACCAAGTTAAAATTCAATGCCATTTCCCTGATAAAAATCATATTTTCATCAAACTGAATGTTCCCTTATTTGAATGGGTAATTGAAAATCTGTGTAAAAATGCCATTGATGCGATGGATGGCAGTGGCAAAATCTATCTGAAAATCACTACTGCTGAAAAAGAATGCTTTATTGATGTGCGCGACACGGGAAAAGGGATAGAGCGCAAAAACTACAAAGCCATTTTTAATCCTGGATTTACTACCAAAAGCAGAGGTTGGGGTTTAGGTCTTTCGCTCGCTAAAAGGATAGTAGAAGAATACCATAACGGTAAAATCTATGTGAAATCCTCCGAAATCAATAAAGGCACAGTGATACGCATCACGCTGAAACTCTGATGTTTTTCTTCTTATACTAATTCCTGTTGTTCTATAAATGAATTTATTCTTTTTTCTATAAAGGGCTTGGAAGTCATTGTAAAATAATACTAGCATTATACAGATTTTTTTTGTATTTTTGCGGGCGTTTGTAGATAAGATTTCTTTAATTGTATAATTTAAACTGATTTAAATGAAACCAATGGTAAAAAGTGCTTTGCAGATTGCCAGAGCCAGCTATCAACCAAAATTACCTAAATCGCTTTTAGGAAATGTAGTTTTAAAAGAAGGTGAAGCCACTGAATCTGTTGCAGATCAGGAAGATATAAAAGGCTTATTTCCTAATACTTATGGAATGCCTATCATTTCTTTTGAACCAGGTGAAGCGAAAGCATATCCTGTGAAAAATGTAGGTGTAATCCTTTCTGGTGGTCAAGCGCCAGGCGGACATAATGTGATTAGCGGACTGTTTGATGGTCTGAAAAAGCTAAATCCAAACAATAAACTGTATGGTTTTTTGAGTGGACCAAGAGGTCTTGTTGAGCATAATTACATCGAATTAACCAAAGAAGTTGTTGATGAATACCGCAATACAGGTGGGTTTGACATCATTGGTTCTGGTCGTGATAAATTAGAAACCGCGGAACAATACGAAAAAGGTGCTGAGATTTGCGAGAAATTAAATATCCAGGCCATTGTGATTATTGGTGGTGATGATTCAAATACAAATGCTTGTGTATTAGCAGAATACTATCTCCAGCATAACAAAAATATTCAAGTGATTGGTTGTCCAAAAACCATTGATGGTGACTTGAAAAATGAATTAATCGAAACATCCTTTGGTTTTGATACAGCTTGTAAAGTTTATTCAGAGTTGATTGGAAACATCCAACGTGATGCCAATTCAGCTAAAAAATATTGGCACTTCATCCGTTTGATGGGACGTTCAGCTTCCCATATCACATTAGAGTGCGCACTTCAAAGCCAGCCCAATATCTGTATTATTTCAGAAGAAGTTGAAGCAAAAAACATGACCCTTGCTGATATAGTTGAATATATTGTTGAGGTGATAGTACATCGTTCAGAGCATGGTAGAAACTTCGGTACAGTCTTGATTCCAGAAGGTCTGATAGAGTTTATTCCAGCGATGAAAAAGCTGATTGCAGAATTGAATGATTTATTAGCATATAATGAAGATTTCAATGCTTTGCAAACCAATGACGAGAAACGTCAGTATGTAAAAGGCATGTTGAGTCCTGAAAGTTCGCAAGTTTATCGCGATCTACCAAAAGATATAGCTCGTCAGCTCACTTTAGACAGAGACCCACACGGTAATGTTCAGGTTTCATTAATCGAAACAGAAAAACTACTTATAGCGATGGTTGCTAAGCGTTTAGCATCCTTAAAAGCAGCTGGTAAATACAAAGGCAAATTCGCATCCATCAATCACTTCTTCGGCTATGAAGGACGTTGTGCGATTCCATCCAACTTTGATGCAGACTACACCTATTCATTAGGTTACACCGCAGCTATATTGATTTCAGAAGGCAAAACAGGCTATATGTCATCCATCCGCAACACCACAGAACCCGCATCAGAATGGGTAGCAGGTGGTGTACCCATTACGATGATGATGAATATGGAACGTCGTCATGGCGAGATGAAACCTGTAATCCAGAAAGCCTTAGTGCGCTTAGACGGAGCACCCTTCCAATTCTTTGCAGCACACCGCGAAAAATGGGCAGACAAGCAACTCAGCTTCATCTATCCTGGTCCTATCCAATACTTCGGTCCAACTGAAGTTTGCGATCAGCCGACTAAGACTTTGCAGTTAGAGAAAGGGTTGTAGTTGAGAATTGAAAATTGAGAATTAAAAATTGAAAATGAAGAAAGCGAGGAACTGGTTGAAAGGTTGCTCGCTTTTTTTTGAGAAATCATTTGATTTATTCGTATCATTTTCGTGTTTTTGAGGCTCATCGGGCAAGGTTGAGGCAGTGGAAAAGTTTATAAAGTTATAAAGAAGCGGAGATGCCTTTCTTGAAGAACTTTAAAAACTTTCAAACTTGATAAACTCAGTCCCGCAAGGGGTTTCTTCACCAGGTTTCTCACTTCGCTGCGCTTCGTTCGAAAAGACAGGGCTGATGGGATGATAAATACCGCCGCCCCACCATTCTCTAAAGAATGTGATGTTGTTCGGCGGCGGTGTATGAGACTCTTGGATTGCCGGTCATCCCGAACATTGCGCAGCAATGGAGGGATCGGGCGAATGATTGCAGTATGATTTTTAGCCCCAAAAACACGCAAAAGACACGAACTTTTGGACTTCGTCTCTTGTACGGACAAGTCGCGACTTGTCCGTAACAACAACACCTCGACATTCTCAGTAATTAAACATTTCCAATATGTCCCATATGAGACATCTCTCGTCTCTTTCTTTTTCCTTGATGAAAAATGAACAATTTTTTGGCTTATCGGGCAAGGTTGAGGCAGTGGAAAGGTAAAATGGATATGAATACTCCCTCATCTCCATTTCAGAAGAAACATCAATACAACAACAATAATAGTCAGGATAATTAGCCAGAGTGGTTGTTTAAAATGATTTTCGATTTTTTGTTTCATGATTGGGTGTTTTGTTATCGATAGTATTTGATGTAATACAAGCCTGTTCCGGGTATGCCAAAACTCCAAAAACGAGAAATAGTTAATAGAATATTGAGCTTATTTGATTATGAGGTGTAATTAACCGATTTTTAAGTTAACAATTTATCCAGTCTTTTATTTCTCTTACAATAGCTGAAACTGCTCGTTTATCACCAAAACACTCTAAAAAACAAATTACAGTTCTTAAATTTTTCCGAGTAACTTTATTACCTGGAAAATGATCGTATCTAATATGAGACCAGTCATTTCTCACTTTGAGCATGTTAGAAACCAAATCATCTGAAAAGTTTAAATCACCATTATCAAAGTTCAATTCTTGTTTATATAAAGCTATTTGATTTTCTAATAAAAGGTTTATTTTAGTTATTTTAGTTCAGATACAAGCATTCAACAAGAAAGAAAGATCAGCAGCACTAATTTTACTAGTCTGTCTGTGTATGTCTCTGTAAAGATTCTTTTGTCTGTAATTTTCCTCATCAACAAGTCTCTTTTTTAGTATAGCCTCTATATTACTGTCAAGCCATTGTTGAAATATCGCAGTACATGCATAGAGATAACCATGCATTTTACTTAATTTTTGTAGCTTAGACGGGTCTATTAATAGGTTCTTTATTTTTGAACGAAAATCATAACCTGTCTGTTCTAGTTCTAAAATCGACGCGGACAGTTCATGAAAATCACTTATTGGTTTTATCCCATTGACAGCGAGAAGTTCGGGATGGCCATTAATAGCAAAGGCTACTGGAGCTGCATCAGCAATAAAACGGTCATTTTTACCATCACCAACAAAAATCCAATCTGAATAAAAATCAAGATTTAGTTCGTTAATGTGTTGTTCTACTGAAGGTATTTTCCATTCATAATCCGTAAGACTGATACTATAAGAACTAAGATTTCCTTCTGCATCAAAATTATATTTACAAGCACCATAACCATGTTTTATATCTAGTTCATGCATCGCTCTATCAACCAGCTCTTGAAAACCACCTGAAACCAATATTGGTATGTATTTTTTCCTATCAAGTGATTTAAAGAAATCCACCACTCCTATTTCATATTCTGCTTCTTCAATTAATTTATTAAAAATTGATTCTGTTAGTCTCTCGTCTTTATGCATTTCAGCAGTAGCTGAAACCCACTGAGAATAACGTTCAAAATTTTCCGTATCCCATTTATCTGCAAGTTCTTTCTCTTTTCTTACTGCTTCTTTTCCAAGGGCATGTGCAAGTGGTTGCCACATAGTTGAAGCATAATCCACACCATCTACTTGTTTGTGTATAGCTTTAAAAATTGTTCCTTCAACATCAAATACTAAAAGCTTTTTGTTAATTCGTGACATAATACAATCAGATTAATAGGTTAGAAATTTTATAAATATCTTCATGTTATGGAATCATTGACAAATTCATTAAATTTTTTTAGTGCACTAATAACTGCATTATTACTTTGCTTACCAATGTCTTCCTTGCTTCCTCCTATATCATATTTATCTACAATACGAACAATATCTTTGGACAATTCTATAAGCGTTATCCCTTCTATCGAGCAAACTTGTTTTATACGTTTTCCATAATCATATACTGTAGATGGATTTCCTGATGACGTAAACTCTTTATAACCTTTATCTTTCAAATAATCTATAAACTTATCTAGAATTGGATCTTTTGTTTTTTTATTAAACATTTTCACAAGTTCTTCTCTACTAATATGTGATGCTTCTTTCTCAACATCAATACTCTTCAACGAATGATTTGTATCTAGTTCTTCATGACAGTCACGTGTTTTTGAAGTAGTAACAGTCAAAGGTTCATCGGGTAAGTAATTAATTGTTAATGTTACTGGTCGTTTAATTTCTGAAATTATGGATTGAATACTTTCCAATAGACGTGGTATTACCTCGTTTTGTATTAATTCCTCTTCCTGTTGATCTACTGCAGCTAAGATTTCTTTATCTATAGGAAGCCCCAGCTCTTTTAAACCTTCAATTAATTGGTACAGTTTTTCTAATTTTGTCATGGCGTTTTGTTATGAAAAAATAATCTACAACTTAATTTTTAACTTAATTTGATTTGTGCTTGTTGATAAAGAAGCTCTCTTTATCCATTTATACGAGTCTAAATCAACAATAAAGGCTATAAGTCCTAAACCTCCAGCGATATATCCAAGTGCAGTTAATTCGGAAGATTTAAATGCATTATAAATGATTTTTAATCTCAACATATTTTGCAAGACGAATTCCTTTGTTGATTTCAGTTTGATAAGATTGATTGCCTGTGGCTTTTTCTGCAATATCCTTCTTACTTACATTGGAATTTTGCAAGTCCTTATGATACATAATTCCAAATAAGTGAATCATTGTAACGGTATCATCCTTAGGAGCACTTTCATACATTTCTCTTAATGTTTCAATTAGTTCATGAGTAGTTTTCATATTTTTCTATTTTAAGTTTATCATTTTTATATCTACTTCGCAAATGTATTAAATTTTTCTTAATAATTATTGTTTTTTGTAGAAATCTGAGGGTGATTTATATAAGACTTCTACTGTGCAAATCTATAAGTGAAGTTTCACATTTGCACGGTTGTGGGGGAAATGTTTTTTCAAAAGAACAATTTTACAAAACGTTTTTTCAAAAGAACACTTTTCTTATGAAAACAACCTCTTTTTTGAGAGATTTTGGGGTCTTATTTGCTGCAATTTTAAAAATTAGCTTAGCTATGATATTAAAAACTCCGATGCAGGTATCATTTTGATGGTTAAATCATCTTCCATAAAAATATCGCTTTGATTTAGGGTGATGATTTTGCCTTCTTGTAGATTGAGATTTTTCATAGCGTCTAATAGTCCGTTATATTCTCTGTCGAAGTTCTCGTCATCTATATGCAGACAGACTTGTATGGCTTCTTTTACAGTGTTTTTTTCCATTACTACGAAATCGCATTCGCCTCTATTTTTGTAATAAAAGATATGCTTGTATTTTCTCCGCAAATGCAAGAAAGCAAGATTCTCTAAACGTCTGCCCATATTATCACTTGTAGATACCGCATTTTCAGTGTAAAGTCCCATATCCATCACATATACTTTCTTAGGATTGCGAGCTTGAACTTTGAGGGAATGACTAAAAAGTGGAATAAATTCGAGAAGATAAGCATCTTTTAAAAACGAAAAATACTCTAAAAAAGTAGCGGCTGATCGTATGTCAAACATACCTATTAACTTGTTGGCTGAAACGAGATTGCCTATATTGGTTATCAGAAAAGCGGTCAGTTGACGCAACGAATTAACATCCCGAACTGAATGTCTAACCGCTATATCTCTCATCAAAATATCATCAACAAGGGTATTTAAGATATAAGGTATTTCTGTCTTTAGGTATTCGGGTATTCCTCCTGTTTTCAGATAATCTATTACGGAAGTTTCATTATTCTCAAAGTTTTTAAACTGAAGAAATTCAGCATAAGAAAATGGAAACAACTCCATAGATAGATGTCTGCCAGTTAGATGTGTTCCCAACTCAACACTTAACGTGGAAGCATTTGAACCAGTTATAAATACCTTATAACCTTCTCGTAAAAGCTGATTGATATACCTTTCCCAGCCATCTACAATTTGTATTTCATCAAAGAAAAGGACTTCTATTGCTCGTGTTCCTATTTCACGGTGCAAGCGAATAAAATCAGCAGTTTCAAAACCTGATAGACGTATATCATCAAAATTAAGATAGATGGCATCTTGATATTTAGTGCGTAACAACTGCAATAAAAGTGTGCTTTTACCGCAACGGCGTATGCCTGTTATGATGGTTGCAAATGAATCTGCAAGAGGTATATCCTTAAGTGCATCACGCATAAAACCTGACTTCTGACTTAAGAAAGTCTCTCGTTGTGAGTCTATTACCAAAGCTATTTCTTCTTGTCGTATCATATTTTTCAGTATGTTAAATAATATCTTTCAGTGCAAAGATAAGATATCTTTTAATATACTGAAAGACATTTTATGCCATTAATATAAAAACTGCAATTTCTACAAATAAAAAGCAGATAATCTAATTAAATTTCAATCCTAAATCGCTACATTTGCAATCGCAAAAACAATAGCAGAACATCATTATAAAATTATTACACAATGAAAAAACAAAGCATCATTATTATCGCACTAATCGTCTTTACATCATTCAGTGCTATCGCTCAGGAACAGGAATTTATCGGTTTTAAATTAGGATATGATGTGACTGGAGCTGGGACAAGAACAGGCTTTTCATTCTTCTATGAAAATCAATTAGCCAAACATCACGGTTTTGAGGTAGGGTTTGGACAGCGAAATGCGGATGAGTTTTTTCGTGAATATATCGATGGCAACTACCTATCTGTTCATGTATTAGAAACGTATCTTACTATGCCCATTGTGTATAAATTTTACTCAAACATCGTCAATTTATCTACTGGTTTCAGTGTAGATTATTTTGCAAATTGGAAAGAATTGAGCAAACACAGTACATATACACTTACAGGTTACAGGGTAAATCCTAAGTTTTCTTTCGGTTGGATATTGAGTATGAGCAAGCCGATTCCACTATCTACAAAATTCACACTTGAACCCGAAATCACCTTCAACCCAATTCTCTTCAGCTATAATTCCTATTTCAACATAGCGTTGAGAGCTAAATATCAACTGTAAATTTCTGAATTTTACATTTTTCATTCTTCATTTTACATTTTGAAAACCATAGTTTATATCAAATACTTTTTGTACTGAGGATTACCTTATTTAGAATTGATTAGTTATTTCAATCAAACAAAGTCTTTTGTTGCGGGAAAGGCTGGTCTTTAAGTGTTAAATTTAATGCTTGTTTGGTTGATGCGTAATTTGATATAAGTGCTCCATCGCTATCAACGGGTTTACCTCCTTTCGCAATAAGGGTATTGTTGGCGTTTTTTTCTGATGAAGATGATTTTCTGACATAGATTGTTCTGCCTTTTCGTAATCCATCTATTACACCCGACCAAGTCCCTCCTTTCTCATTGGATTCCGCTACAAAAATTTCAGAAGCTAATCCATATATTATGGGATTACGAGCCATAGCAAGTTGAACACTCCAGGGTGATTTTGGATGGAAGGTGCTTACTACCAAAACATTCCCCGATATAATTTGCTTATAGTATTTTTTGAAGCCTGACTGAAAAGTGGAAATTCCTTGGGGTAGTACGATAATGCTTTTCCCTTCATATTGAATAGCAGAATCAAGTGCTTGTTTATCAACTCCTTTGGCAAATCCACTAACAATAACTTTATTTGCCATGCTTGCCTTTTGTGCAATGGAATCAGCAAATTTCAATGAATCGTTATTTGCAGTTCGTGAGCCTACAATAGCAACAGACGGCTCTTGCATTATTTGCAGATTGCCTTTAGTATAGAGGATGGGTGGTGCATAGCTTCTACCTAAATTTTGCTTTAATATTGGCGAGTAATTCTTTGAAGTTATTGGAATGATATTATAACCTTGCTCCAAAAGATCTTCAACTAAAAAAGCATAATTAGGAAGGTCTGCTTTTGCTTCTAAAAACAATTCAATTTTTGATTTATCTAATTGATATACAGTTTCCCATCTTGCCTGTTCTGCTTCAAAAAAATCAACAATGGATTTGCCTTGCTCAAAAAGTTGAACGATTATTTCATTTTTCTTTCTCGTTGTAATCTTTTGAACATGCGCTAAAGCCAACCAATAGGTCAATTCTTTCTCCATATAAACAAGTTTTAAATATCGCCACCCACAGTTTTTGCAATCACTAAAGGTGCAATTTTAGACACGCCAAATTTAGTCAAAATTTTTCCTATTTCCTGCATTGTTGCACCACTATCAAAAATATCATCAAATAAAATAAGGGATTTTCCTTCTATTTCAGAGGGTTCCGAATAAGTAAATTTGGAAGAAATATTTTCCTTTTTAAGATAACTATTTTTGAAGTTCTTCTGAGCCTGCGTTTCTGCTATTTTTATAATCTTGTGAGATATAGGTATTTGTAGCATCCCAGATAACTTGGTTGCGAAATTCTTTACTAAATCTCCCGATTCTGTTGGAGGAACATAAACAATCAAGTCAAATTTCTGATTACCATATTTTTTTCTAAACGCTTTCAATGTCAATCTCAATAAAAAATCGGGAAAATCTCCTCCATTTCCATATTTACTCCGACGTAATGCCGCTCCCACGTTGGATACACCATAATAACTTGCAGCAACACCATTAACGATGTTAGAGTCTGCACTTTCTACAATTAGTTCAGGGAAATAGGTTTCCCAAAAATCTTGTAATTTTTGTAAAGTTATCGATTGAGAATTTAAAATAAGTGGATTAAGGGATGTATTATCACAGTTTTGATAGTAACTATGTGATTTATCTCCCAAGTAATCACACAAATACTTCATTCGAGAAGTTTTGATATTCGCATAGTCTATCATTGCATTCAATTCATTCAATTTTAATTCTCTAAGCTCTTCAAACGGTTTTGAATCGAGTTCGGGGGCATTAAACTGATATTCATATTTCTTTAATTTTCCATTATATACCTCCTTGACAATGCCCTGTTCTATTAGGTCTGCTTTAATGACTCTAACTTGTGTTTGCTTCAAATTCGTAACTTTCATAAGCTGCCGCTCTCCTAATTGTTCTTCTTTAAGAGCATCTATCACTTTTGTATAGTCTATAATATGAGGACGACCACTATCTATAAAAGCTTTCGGTAATTTACAATCTTCCTCAATGCCATTCACATCCTTTGTTGAGTTGTAAAATAGAATAAGTTTCGTTGGCTTGCCATCCCGTCCTGCTCTACCTATTTCTTGATAATAGTGTATAGGAGAAGCAGGAATTTGGGTGTGGATAATAAATCGAATATCAGATTTATCTATTCCCATTCCAAGTGCATTCGTTGAAACAACAACCTTCCATTTATTATGAATTAAACCATTTTCAATTTCTTTTCTTAAATCTGAATCAAGTCCTGCATTATATTCTATCGTACTAATATTCAAATATTCTAACCATCGTGAAAAAATTTCTGTATTTGTCCTTGTACCTGTATAGATTAGTCCTGTTCCTTCAAACTTTGGAAGGTTTTCAGCCAACCATAAAAACTTATCATCTTCAGACTCAACTTTTAGCACATACAATTGAAAGTTTTCACGAATAAGTTCTCCTCGGATGGTTTGAATATTCCCTGATATTTGCCTTTCAATATCCTCTTGTACACGCTTTGTTGCCGTAGC
>CAYVWK010000023.1:1967-8208 GCA_964455235.1 uncultured Paludibacter sp. | reverse complement strand
TATTCCCTGATATTTGCCTTTCAATATCCTCTTGTACACGCTTTGTTGCCGTAGCTGTTGTTGCCAGTACCGGTAGATGTTGAGGTAATAATTTGATGAGGTTTATAATCCTTCTAAAAGCAGGTCGGAAATCATGTCCCCACATAGAAATAGTGTGAGCTTCATCAACCACAATCATAGAGAGGTTCATGTTCCGCGTTGCTTCTATCCACTCTTGATTTTCTTGCCTTTCAGGTGCGATATATAAGATTTTCAGTTTACCGTTTAAAGCATCTTGAATCGTTTGTGAATTTTCCTCTTTAGTTTGTTCTGAATTGATGAATTTTGCTTGAATTCCTTTTTCATTAAGACTTCTGACTTGATCGCGCATTAAAGCTATTAATGGCGAAAACACGATAGTAAGGCCTGTAAACTGCGTTGCGGGGAATTGAAAACAAAGAGACTTTCCAAATCCTGTTTTTTCAATAAGTAAAACTCTTTTTCCTTGAAATAATAAATCAATAGTTTCCCATTGTTCGTCATAAAATTGATCAAATCCAAAGGTATCCTTTAATTTGATTTCGGCATTTTTTCTATTCATAGTTAAATAATTTAGTGTTACACTTAAAATTTAGTTTCGGCTGTTAATGTCAGTAAAGATTCTTTGTAAACAATATGAGCTATTGACAATAGAAACTAAGGTTTTTGATAGAGCTTATTAGGTGGTTCAAAAGTATGAAATTTTTTGATACTATTTTTATGATTGATGAAAATATGGGAAAGGTTTTTAAATTACACAAAAATAGAATAAAATGTGGTTATGCATCGAGTGTGTGTTGCCATTCCGTTTGTTCAGACAAAAAAAGCGAAAGACCATACAATCTTTCGCTTTATATTAATGCAACCTAATGATTATAGGTTATTCCGCCACACTATCATACCCCCATTTCAACCAGAGTGCACCCCAGGTGAAGCCTGCTCCGAAAGCGGTCAAGATGATGTTGTCGCCTTTCTTGAATTGCTTTTCGTATTCCCAAATGCAAATGGGTATAGTGGCTGCTGAGGTGTTGCCGTACTTTTCAATATTGATAATCACTCGGCTATAATCTACGCCTGTGCGGTTGACTACAGCATCGATGATGCGTAGGTTCGCTTGATGGGGAATTAACCACTTAATATCTTCGGATGTAAGCTGGTTTTTCTCCATGATGTCGGCGGAAGATTCGGCCATATTAGTGACTGCATGTTTGAAAACTGCTTGTCCCTCTTGATAAATGGAATGTTCGTGCCTGTCGATAGTTTCGTGAGATGCAGGATTTGCTGATCCACCTGCTTTCATCATCAAATGTTTACCGCCACTGCCATCAGTATATAGCAATGCATCCATCACACCATAATTTTCGGTGGTAGGTTCAACCAAAACTACGGCTGCACCATCACCAAACAAAGGAGCAGTAGTTCTATCGTCATAATTGGTGATGGACGACATTTTTTCCGCACCAAAGACCAATACTTTTTTGTATCTGCCTGATTCGATGAAACTTGCAGCATTGTTTAAGGCTACAATAAATCCCGAACATGCTGCTTGTAAGTCAAACCCTAAAGCGTTTTTGATACCTAATTTATCTGCAATAATAGATGCTGCAGATGGAAAAACATAGTCAGGTGTGGTTGTGGCTACTAAAATTAAGTCGATTTCTTGCGGTTGAACGCCCGTTTTTGCAAATAATTCCTCAGCTGCTTTCACTGCCATATAGGAAATCCCTGCATTGGGCTCCTTTAAAATACGACGTTCCTTGATGCCTACACGAGTCGTAATCCATTCATCACTGGTGTCCATCATAGTGCTAAGCTCTTGATTATTAAGTATATAATCAGGAACATAGCCCCCAACACCGGTAATTACTGCATGAATTTTTGACATCTTATATTTCTATTGTTTTCTCAATTGCTAATTTACCTCTGTAATGACCACATTCACCACAAACAGTATGATAAATATGAGTAGCACCACAGTTTGAGCACACTGCTAAAGTTGGCATGGTTGCTTTGTCATGCGTTCTTCTTTTTGCAGTACGAGTTTTCGATTGTCTTCTTTTTGGTTGTGCCATTGTTCTATTCTTTTAATTAATTATTTTCAAAATTGATATCTTCTAAACCCTTCCAACGTGGGTCAAATTCTTCTGTATCTTCTGTATCTTCTGTATCTGTATCGTCATCAGCCACATTTACCAACGCATTCTCATCGTCATCCTTACTATAGGCAATATGCTTTTTCAACTTACTCATCATCGTTTTATTGCACTCTCCAGTGGGATGAACGTGCTTGATAGGAATGTTCAATACGATAAATTCATATAAAAACCAAGCAATATTGATGTATCCTTCCGACTCAGGAATGATGACTATTTCATCTTCTTCTGAGAAAGTACTACCAAGTTTCACTTTGATAACATCCTGATGCTGAATGACTTGCTCCATGTCGTCTAAACATCTATCACATGGAATAAGCACAATGCCATTCAATGAGAAATGCAATTCATAGCTTCCAGCAAGTTTTTGTACCTTTACTGTGGCAACTATATTGCCTTTTTGCACTTCTGGACTATCAATTTTGGAGAAATACTCATCTGTCAATTCATAGGTAAATGCCTGAATATCATCAGAAACACCTAATAAATCAATCTTATATTGCCCGAATTTCGACATAGTTTTATATGCTTCTTAAAAAACCGTGCAAAATTACAAAAACTTTAGCAAATACGAAAGCCTATCAGGAAATATAAATATTTAAAGAAGATTATTAACCTAATTCATCATTTATAGGCATATCTCTCACGCTCAACTATTTTAACAGGCATATAACGGTATTTCTGACTAATTTATTTTAACTTTGCATCTTTTAAAGTGAATTTAGCATATAACGAATATTTATACAGTTTATATTATGCCTTTATTACGATTTAGAGCCGTTGAAGAGGCTTTCAAAAAGAGAGCGATACCCGTAGAACCGCCTATGGGAAATCTTCCTGATTATTTTGGTGAATATGTTTTTGGACGTGCCGTGATGGCGAAATACCTATCCAAAGACGCATTGCAGGCGGTTCAAGATGCTGTGGATAAGGGTATTTCGTTGGAGAGAAGTATAGCTGACCAAGTGGCTTCGGGTATGCAACGTTGGGCGATGGAAAAGGGTGCAACGCATTACACGCACTGGTTTCAACCGCTGACGGAAGGTACGGCTGAAAAGCATGATTCGTTTATTGAATATGTGGAAAAACCAGGTGAGGAAGTCATAGAACGCTTTTCGGGTAAGCTTTTGGCGCAACAAGAACCTGATGCTTCTTCTTTTCCAAGTGGCGGTATCCGCAGCACGTTTGAGGCGCGGGGTTATACCGCTTGGGACCCATCATCGCCTGCTTTTGTGATGGATGACACCTTGGTTATTCCGACTATTTTCATTTCCTATACAGGCGAATCGCTCGATTTTAAAGCTCCGCTACTTAAGTCAATCAATGCGATTGATAAGGCGGCTACGGCTGTTTGTCAGTACTTCGACCCTGATGTGAAGCGGGTTACCTGCTATTTGGGTTGGGAGCAAGAGTTCTTTTTGGTTGATGAGGGTTTGTACGCTACTCGCCCTGATTTAGCTTTGACTGGGCGTACGCTTATCGGACATGAATCCGCTAAAAATCAGCAGTTGGAGGATCATTATTTTGGGTCGGTTCCAACGCGTGTTGCTGCCTATCTGAAAGATCTGGAATTTGTGGCTTATCGCTATGGTATTCCGATTAAAACACGACATAATGAGGTGGCACCCAATCAGTTTGAGTTGGCTCCGCTCTATGGTGAAGCGAATTTATCCAACGACCAAAACTTGCTGATTATGTCTCTGATGAAGAAAGTGGCTCGTCGTCATGGTTTCCGCTTGCTTTTACATGAAAAGCCTTTTGAAGGTGTGAATGGTTCGGGTAAGCATAATAACTGGTCACTTGGTACGGATACGGGTGTTGGTTTGCTGACTCCTGGTAAAACCCCAACTGAAAATTTACAGTTTATTACCTTTTTAGTCAATACTTTGATGGCTGTGTATAAGCATAATGGTTTGCTGAAAGCTTCTATTATGACTGCCAATAATGCACATCGTTTGGGAGCGAATGAAGCACCGCCAACCATCGTTTCTGCATTTTTAGGTTCGCATATTTCAGGCGTTTTAGATAAGTTGGAAGACAGCACATCCGACGAGGTAATTCAAATGGATGATACACGTTTCCTGAAATTAGGCATTCCGCATATCCCCGAGGTGTTATTGGATAATACGGATAGAAATCGTACTTCGCCTTTTGCTTTTACAGGTAATCGCTTTGAATTTAGAGCGGTTGGTTCATCTGCTAATTGCTCGACTTCCTTGATAGTGATAAATAGTGTGGTTGCTGCTCAGTTAGAGGAGTTTAAAACTGAAGTAGATGCGAAAATTGCATCAGGCATAAACAAAGAAAAAGCTATTTTTGAAGTGATACAAGCCTATATCAAAGCATCTAAACCTATCCGTTTTGATGGAAATGGCTATAGTGATGAGTGGCATAAAGAGGCTGAAAAGCGTGGTTTGAATACAGAAACGCGTGTGCCTGAAATCTTCAAGGAATACACTAAGCCTAAATCTATCTCAGTTTTTGAGAAGACTGGGGTGCTGACTGAAAAGGAATTGCACGCACGCAACGAGGTGAAATGGGATACATATATCAAAAAAATTCAGATTGAAGCACGTGTTTTAGGTGATATCTGTCTCAATCACATCATTCCCGTTGTAACGACTTATCAATCTTTGTTGTTGGATATTGTCTTCAAAATGAACGCAATTTATCCTCCTGAAAAAGCGAATGAACTTTCAGCTATGAATAAGTCCTTAATTGAAGAGATTTCCACTAAAATATGTCGTATCAAAACCCATGTGGATGAGATGGTCGAAGCTCGCAAGACTGCCAACCGCATCGAAAATGAGTATGAAAAGGCGATGGCTTATCATGATACAGTTTTGCCTTATTTTGATATGATTCGTCGTGATACCGATAGTTTGGAACTCATAGTTGATGATCAAATGTGGACGCTTCCGAAGTATAGGGAACTACTGTTTATCCGATAAAAACTGACAGTTTTGACAGAGTTCTTAGCAAACCTGGCACATTTTACGCATGGCATGACCTTGATGTTTTTTGTCATGATGGCACTGCACACCTACTCATTAAGAAAGAAAAATCGCCTGATGACCATTCTCTTTTGGGTGATGATTTTTTGGGTTTTCATCGAACTGAAAGATCTTACTTATTTAATAGATCATGTTTGGATTCACCCTTATGTTTCCAAAGTGCATCTGAGCATTGATATGTGGTGTGTTCCAGTCATCATTATCTTACTTTTTGAAGTCGTATCACCTAAATGGGCAACCCTCCGCAGGATTATTTTTGTGTTTCTGCCTACTCTCATTTTGACATTTTTATATGTGTTTTTAGCAGATGAGATTATCTATAGAATATTGGTAATATATTCTAATGTGATAGGCTTTATAGCCTTGCTGACTGTACTTTTGACAACATCTCGGTACGACCAATTCATCAAAAGAAATTTTTCTTATGTAGATAATTTAACCTTAGAATGGATACGATTTTTGATAGTTGCATTGTATGTTTTGTTGCTAATTTGGACGGTAATAAATACAGCTTCTACTTGGTTGGGTGATGTTGTGTTTTATCTTTTACAGATAGCGCTTTGGTTTAGTTTTTATCATTATGCTAGTCGCCACGATATTGTACATACGCCTCAATTATCAGCATTATTGTTTGAAAATAAAGAAGCCAATTCAGCTCCATGTGAAGCTTGTGCTACATCAGAAGGCAAAGAGAAATTTCTCAGCGACCTACAAAGAGTGATGGAAGGGGAAAAAATTTACCTGAATCCCGAATTGAATGTATCCATGCTTGCAGCAACTATTGGTACGAATAGAACTTATCTTTCAAACTGTTTAAACAACCTATTGCGTATTAGTTTTTATGAATATGTTAATTCCTATCGGGTGAAAGAAGCTTGCGAATTATTGAAAAATTCTGAACAAAAAACCTTAGATGATATAGCTGATTTATGTGGATTTAACTCACTTTCCACCTTCCGAAGAGCGTTTATGAAAAACATGAACCAAACACCTAATCAATATAGAAATACACACCGTAGTGCTCGTTAATCCCTTTGTTTACCTCAAAACTCCTTT
>CAYVWK010000023.1:0-1867 GCA_964455235.1 uncultured Paludibacter sp. | reverse complement strand
TGTGTTTGATGGCTGTTGTAAACGCCTATGCTGTAATCGACACTTTCCCTTACTATAACGATATTGCAACCGCTGCGGATGTAGCCGACTGGACTTTATCAGGGGCTTATTTTTCCTCGTCAAATAATGGAAGTTTGACATTTTATAGAACTACAGAATATTGTATTCTACCCGAATTGGACGGAGATTATATATCCATTAAAGCTACAGTTTCGGGATCATCAGATTTTGAGGTATATCCTATAGCAGCAGACGGTACAGCGGGAAATAGAATAGGATATTTAAGTTCAACGCCACTGAATATTCCTTATGGTACTAAATTTATAAAAATAATTTCTACACGAAATCAATCTTATGTTTATCTTCAAAATATCACCATCAACAACAGTAAACTAAATCCAAATACTCAATGGCAGGTAGGTGATGATATTGTAGCTACGTATGAAACTGGAGGTACGCTTACATTGTCGGGTACAGGCGCAATGTATGAATATAATTCCGCCAGTTACTATCCTTATTTTAATAAGTTTTCCTATCAAACAATCATAATTGAAGAAGGTATTACTTCTATTGGAAAGTATGCGTTTTATGAAGGAGCAAGTAGTAATACTAACTATAAAACAACTATAAAAAACATTCAACTTCCCCAATCGCTTATCTCCATAGGTGATTATGCATTCTATAACAATCCGAATTTAAAAGATATTTCTTTGCCTGATAATTTGAAATCAATAGGAAAGAATGCGTTTTATGGATGTTCAGGTCCTACTTCTTTATACATTCCAGATGCGACTGAAACTATAGGAAGTTATGCGTTTTACAAAATGGAGAACCTTGATTATGTGTTAGTTGGTAAAGGTTTGAAAAGCATAGGTGATTATGCGTTTTACGATTGCGATAATCTGAAAACTTTACGATACACAGCTACGGATTGTCATACTTTCGGTTCGGAAGAATATCCGGTATTTAAGCAATGTGGCTGGTTGCAGACTATTATTTTTAGCGAGAATGTTGAGACCATTCCGCCTTATATGTTTGCAGGATTAGAGTCGCAGTTTTATCTATATCATCAAAAAGGACAACAAGTGGCTGGCTATGAAGATAGAGGAGATATTGCCATTCCGCCTACCATCAAAAAAATTGGAAAAGGAGCTTTTATGGGTGTGAGCATGGATGTTCTCAATATTCCTTCATCAGTAGAAAGTATTGGAGGAGAAGCATTTAGAGATTGCAGCGGATTAGATGTGATTTATTGTGATAAGGCGACACCTCCAACGCTCGAAGGCAATTTAGTTTTCCACAATGTAAATAGAGGAGTTTGTTTGTTGGTAGTACCATCGGGTTCGTATGCCAACTATGCCCAAACACATCAATGGCGCGACTTTGTGTTTATCGTTGATTTAACCTACTTCAGTGCGGCACTCAAAAGTATGTCTATCGACTCCCAAAATTTGGATGAGTTTGATAGCGGAAAATTTGTTTATACTTACACTGTTGCATACGAAGTTGAAAGCATCACCATCAATGCAGAGGCAGAAATACCAGGTTCAACTATCTCAGGTACAGGCACTTTTGATTTAAATGTTGGTTTGAATGTGTTTGTGATTAGCGTAACCGCACCTGATGGAGTTACCACAAATTATTATTCCATAGGTGTTACCCGTCAAGAAAATAAAGCCGGAGTTGAAGATATGCAAGCAGATAAAAAGCTGCATTTCAACAGCTTAGTGACTGATGGCAATTTGAGGCTATTTAATTTTGATGTCAGTCAACCCATCGAAATTTTCAACAGTGCAGGCATCAAGCTATTATCCACATCAGAAAATGAAAAAACCATCAATATTGCCTCTTATCCTAATGGTTTATA
>CAYVWK010000022.1:16927-21557 GCA_964455235.1 uncultured Paludibacter sp. | reverse complement strand
GTGCTCTTAGGCTGATGGAAGTTAGTAAACATCCCCTTTATCAGCTTAAATTCATAGCCTGGTAAAATGATGATTTCAGTATAAGCATGCAAAACGTCCAAGTGCTGTTCTTGCAGGTAATTTAACACAGCCTGCAAAGCCTCGTCTGACGAAATGTCAGTTTTATTCATATACGGTTCCCATTGCTCAACGCGAATTGGACCTTCAAGCTGGTAATTTGCATTGATAAGCTGCACGCCTATATAGTACAAACTTTCAAGTGTGCGCACAGAAGTAGTCCCAACCGCAATGATATTCCGCTTAAAATCAAGCAATTTTTTAATTGTATCACTACTCACCTCTATCATTTCTGTATGCATTTTATGCTCAGAAACATCTTGGGTTTTTACAGGATGGAAAGTCCCAGCACCCACATGCAAAGTCAGCTCTGCGGTCTGAATACCCTTCTTCTTGATGCTTTCAAGTACCTTTTCGGTAAAGTGCAAACCCGCAGTTGGCGCAGCAACCGAGCCTTCCATCTTAGAATAAACCGTTTGATAGGAAATCTCATCCCCCTCCTCCGTTTTTCTATTGAGATAAGGTGGGATAGGCAATTCACCCACATACTCCAATATCTCTGAAAAGCTTAAACCATCATTATCCCATTGAAAATCAACAATATGGTCATTATTTTCAGATGACAGCAGCGTCGCTTTCAGTTCATATTTCTTATCATCAATTTTAATGGATTTGATAAGCGAACCTTGCTTCCACTTCTTGAGATTACCTATCATACATTTCCATGTACAGCCATTGGTTGCACCTAAAGACAAGGCATAATCAGCTGGATTGATGGGTTCGAGGCAGAAAATTTCAATACTAGCTCCCGTATTTTTTTTGAAAAGCATACGTGCATGTATCACCTTTGTATTATTATAAACCAATAAAGAATTTTCGGGAAGATAATTGATGGCATGCTTGAAAACCTCTTCTAAAATTTTTCCTCGTCTGTATATCAGCAACTTAGATAAATCACGTTGCTCTAATGGATATTTTGCAATACGCTCATCTGGCAATGAATAATCATATTCTTCTATGAATAGAGGCTTTTTATTGTTTTGAATGTTCACTTGGGTCGGTAAATTATCGTATTTTTGTGCAAAAATAATAAATAACTACAAAACTAAGTTCACATGACTCAATTTTCATCTTCTGTTAATAATCTTCGTTCTTCTGAAATTAGGGATTTGATGAGTTTAGCCAACAAACCCAACATGATTTTATTCTCAGGAGGAATGCCCGACAATAATTTATTTCCATTACGAGAATTGGAAAATATACTTGCGAATCTTACAGAAAAGGAAAAACAAATCGCGATGCAGTACGGACCAACTAGTGGTTTACCTGAATTACTCGCATCTTTGAAAGAATTTCTACGCAACAAAGGACTTCCAGTTGATGAGAACAGACTGATGATTACAACAGGTTCTCTCCAGGCTATCAACATCTTAGCTAAAGCATTCATTGATCCAGGTAATACAATTTTGGTGGAAAACCCTTGCTTTATCGGGGCAATTTCAGCTTTTAAATCCTACCAAGCTGATATTATCTCTATTCCGCTTACTTCCAAAGGAATAGATTTGGATATGCTAAAAACGACGCTTGAAACAAGGGAGAAAAAGCCTAAATTCCTCTATCTCACCCCTAATTTCCATAATCCTGCAGGTATTTTATATAGCAAACAAACAAAAGAAGCCCTGATAGAACTATTGGCAGGACAAGATATTCCCATCATTGAAGATGATGCTTATAGTGATTTGTGGTTTTATGAGGAAGATTCAGAAGATTTTGCTACCATTAAAGCTATGAATCCCAAAGACATAGATGTTTGCTACACTGGTTCATTCTCTAAGATATTCGGACCAGGTTTGCGTTTAGGTTGGATGTTAGTACCCGAGCATATTTACGAAAAAGCAGAATTAATCAAGCAATCATTTGATGCTTGTTCTCCCAGCTATACACAAATGTTAGCACATAAATTTGTGGAGTCAGGTGCAGTATATCCATATATTGACTCCATTCGTTTAGCATATAAAGAACGAGCAGAGGCTATGGTGGCTGCGCTACAAAAACATCTACCTGAAGGAATAGAATTTACCGCTCCCAGAGGTGGTTTTTACATTTGGTTACATCTCCCAGAGCATCTCGATTCAACAGAAATTTTAAAAACTGCTATTGATAAAGGAGTAGTCTTTGTTTCAGGTAAGACCTTTGACCCTCATGGAGTTATCAACAATACTATGCGCCTATCTTTTTGCAATACGCCCATAGAAAAAATCAACGAAGGTATTCCCCTTATATGCGACTCAATTGTTAAATATCTCTAATTTGAATGAACAATTAAAAACTTTAATGTGTTATAGATTCCGTACACAATCTATTTAAAATTTTAATTACATTAAAACATTCTAGTATGAAAACAACGATTACAAGGATTTTTTCCATTTTATTGCTTACAGGATTGATGACATCCTGTGACATGATAGCTGATTTAATTGGCGTGGAAACAGGAGACGTAAGCATTGAAATGTCTTACAAAGGTGACATCAAAGGTAAGTTCAAGTCCATCAAACTTGCTTCTACAGCTTTTGAGGATTCGGACAATTACACTATCACGGGAGCTACTGCTGACCTTAAAGGTAATGGTAAAGTGGTAATTATCATCTTACCTAAAGATATCGAAGTAGGTTCTTACGGTAAATCTGACATTATAGCTAGCGACATCATTTCTTTTGGATTTGGCCAAGCTAAACTAACTGATAGTGAAGAAGATGACATCAAAGGATACGCAGTAAATCGCGAAATTCCAACTGATTTCTCTTTCAGTATTACCAAAAATGATGGAACTGAAATTAAAGGTACCTTCAAGGGAACAATGAAAAATGAAGAAGACAAAACAATTACTGTTGATGGTAAATTCAGTGCAAAACCAGTCAAAGAGTAATAGATAGATTTACAGTTTATTGTTTACCATTTTACAACTCGAAAGCTACCTTTTATTTAATTGGTAGCTTTTTTCTATCTTTGAAGTCAATTGATGATAAAAAAAATAACCGCTGATATGCTAATTAGCATCCTTATCTCAATATATTTATATTGATTTATTAGCACATCGGCACATTAGCATATTATTCATGAAAACTGAAGTATTTGATGTAAAAGGAATGAATTGCTCTGCGTGTGTGGCACATGTAGATAAAGCTGTACAAAAACTCGAAGGTATACAGGCTGTTCAAGTTAATTTATTAACTAACTCTATGTCAGTTAAATATGATGAAGGAAGTCTGTCCGCTGCAGCAATTGAAGCAGCTGTAGCCGAAGTAGGTTATGAAGCCAAATCCAGGCAAAAACCAACTGAAACACAAACATATACCACGCAAAAAAGCGAAGCTAAGCAAACAAAACAGGTAGATACAGAACTATTAAGCATGAAACGAAGGTGGCAACTTTCGCTCGTACTATTAATTCCACTGCTCTATATTGCGATGGGACCGATGATTGGTCTGCCAGCACCTGCTTTTTTAACGGCTTACGAACATAGTCTAAGTTTCGCATTCATTCAATTTTTGATTGCCGTTCCTATTTATATCATCAATTACAAATATTTTAGTGTTGGTTTTAGAGGATTGATAAAACGTGCTGCTAATATGGATTCACTCATTGCCTTAGGAGCTTCGGCTGCCATGCTTTATGGGGTGTTTGGCATATTCAGAATAGGATACGGTTTGGCTACTCAAAATATTGATTTAGTATTAGAATACAGTCATAATATCTATTTTGAATCGGGAGCTACCATCCTGACCTTAATCACTTTAGGGAAATATTTAGAAGCTAAATCAAAAAGTCGTACTTCAGAAGCCTTGACAAAACTCATCAATTTAGCACCACAAACAGCCACTATTATACGTGATGGCGAAGAGGTGGAAGTGCCCATCGCTGAGGTAAAAATCAATGACATTATAGTCGTAAAATCAGGGCAGTCGATTCCTGTAGATGGCATTATTTTAAGTGGGAATGCCTCTGTAGATGAATCAGCTTTGACAGGAGAAAGCATGCCCGTATTCAAGCAAGAAGGAGATGGATTGATGTCTGCAAGTATCTGTCAGACAGGCTATATGACTTTCCGTGCAACCAAAGTAGGTGAAGACACGACTCTATCACAAATCATTCGGTTGGTAGAAGAAGCCTCAGCTTCCAAAGCACCAATTTCTCGTTTAGCAGATAAAATCAGTGGCATATTTGTACCCATCGTCATCACCATATCTATCTTATCCACAGCCGTTTGGTTATTATTAGGCTTTCCTTTTGAATTTGCATTATCCATAGGAATTGCAGTATTGGTCATCTCTTGTCCGTGTGCTTTAGGTTTAGCCACTCCCGTTGCCATTATGGTAGGAACTGGCAAAGCAGCTTCACAAGGAATGTTGATAAAATCGGCTGAATCTCTTGAAATGGGACATAAAATTGATACGATTGTTTTGGATAAAACAGGAACACTCACAGAAGGACAACCCTCTGTAACCAAGATAGTTTCCAATCGTTTTTTACCAGAAAACAAACTTTTGGAGATAGCAGCATCTTTAGAAAAACC
>CAYVWK010000022.1:8647-16827 GCA_964455235.1 uncultured Paludibacter sp. | reverse complement strand
ATTTTATATATAGCCAATGAAAAAGAAGTGATAGGTTTGATTGCGGTAGCGGATGTATTGAAACCCAGCAGTTTTGCATCAGTAGAAACGCTCCACAAGATGGGTTTGGAAGTGGTGATGCTGACGGGCGATCAATTAAAAGTAGCTCAGCATATTCAAAAGCAATTAGGTATAAATCAAGTAGTTGCAGGCGTATTACCACAAGGAAAAGAAGAGGAAATTCGCAAATTGCAAGAGCAAGGAAAAGTCGTTGCGATGGTAGGTGATGGTATCAACGATGCACCCGCTTTGATGCGTGCTGACTTAGGTATCGCTATTGGAGCAGGCTCTGACATCGCAATCGAATCAGCAGATATCGTACTGATAAGCAACAACTTGAATGGTGTTAGCTCTTTTATTCAATTGAGTAAAAGAGTAATGCGCAACATCAAACAGAACCTCTTCTGGGCATTTTTCTACAATATATTGGGAATCCCCTTAGCAGCAGGCGTATTCTATATGGCTTGGGGATGGAAACTCAGTCCGATGTTTGCAGCAGCTGCCATGAGTTTAAGCTCCATAACTGTAGTGTTGAATGCACTTCGCATCAAGGCAGATCGTACAAAAAAGTAAGCAAATCATACAAAAAACCGTGCAAAAGGTAAATTATGCAAGTAATTGATCGATTGCGCGGTTTATCGCTTCAAAATCGAACTGTTTTAGTATCTGATTTTTATAAGCAATAATGGCATCGTTTTGTAAATTGCCTATACTACCTTCATGGGTATGATGAATGTCTTTATTGGGCTTAAAGTTTCCTGCTTCTATTTCCAAACCCACCTGTTTATAGGCATCGCGGAAAGGAACACCCTCTTGTACTAAAGCGTTCACGACCTCCACACTAAACAAATAATCGTATTTTGGATCCTCTAAAATCTGCTCATTCACCTGAATTTGCGACATCATCAGTAAGGTCATATCTAAGCAATCATTCATCTCCTCAAAAAGCGGAATGAATATCTCCTTAATAATCTGCAAATCACGAAAATAGCCAGATGGCAGATTATTCGTAATTAAGGTAATTTGCTGAGGAGCAGCCTGAATTTTATTGCACTTGGCACGAGTCAGCTCAAACACATCAGGGTTTTTCTTATGCGGCATGATACTCGAACCTGTAGTAAAAGCATCTGGAAGCTTGATAAAACCGAAGTTCTGAGAGTTAAACAGGCATGCATCATAAGCTAATTTACTAACACTTGCTGCAACAGAAGCTAGTGCGGTCGCGATGGTACGCTCCATTTTTCCACGACCCATTTGTGCATATACCACATTGTAATTCATGGAATCGAAACCTAATAAATCCGTTGTCATCTGGCGATTAAGCGGAAAAGAAGAACCATAGCCTGCAGCTGAACCAAGCGGATTGCGATTGGTGATTTTCCAAGCAGCAAGCAGTATTTGCAGGTCATCGGCCAGACTTTCAGCAAAAGCGGCAAACCATAAACCGAAGGACGAAGGCATGGCGATTTGCAGGTGCGTATAGCCAGGCATCAGCACAGCCTTGTACTTATCGCTCTGCTGTATAAGCATGTTGATAAGCGCATCCACTTTTTCGACCACGAGCATAAGTTCATTGCGAGCAAAAAGCTTTAAATCGACGAGCACTTGGTCATTGCGGGAGCGGCCGCTATGTATCTTTTTCCCAAGATCGCCTAAACTACGCGTCAATAGCAATTCAACCTGAGAATGCACATCTTCCACATCCTCTTCAATCGTAAAATCACCTTGAATTATCAACTCATAAATCTTTTTCAATTCCGCTTGAAGAATAGGAAGTTCATCCTTTGCAATTAGGCCAATAGACTCTAACATTTCAATGTGAGCCAAAGACCCAAGCACGTCATAACGAGCAAGATACATATCCATTTCACGATCCTTTCCTACTGTAAAACGATCTATACGTTTATCAGATTGTGTGTTCTTTTCCCAGATTTTTGCTGCCATGACTTGTATTAATTATATGTTTTTATTAAGGACTTTTTCAAATAAATCCGACAAGATTTCTACGCCTTTGCGTAATTTTTTATCAAACATTATTTGAAGCATTTTAGGCAATTCAGCATCTATAACAAACTGAATAGCAGTAGATTCCGTATCTATCTTATTCAAATTAATACTTGCTTGAATTGCAACAGGCACTTCAGTAAAAACGAACTGAATGGAATCATAGGGATTTTTTTGATCTATTCTCAAACCTATACGCCCCAACTGCTTAACTTCTAAGCTGCAAGCATCGGGTTTTACATCTATAATTTGCACATACTCCTCAAATTCATCATTATTTTGCAGTTTTGAGAGTGATTCCAGATTACTTAAAACATTAAAAACCACCTCTTCAGAAGAAGAAATGGTTTTTATATCACTTTGATAAGTTGCCATAAATGCAATATTTTATTTTTTCCATTCAGAAGGGTTGATACGCCATTCATTCAGCGTTGCTATATCAGCCTCCGTAATATAATTGGTTTCTAAGGCTTCTTGTAAGACTGCCTCATAATTACTTAATACTCTGAGTTTTACCTTAGCATCTTTGAAAGCCTCCATAGCATAAGGGAAATTATATGTGAAGATAGCTACCATACCAAGCACTTCAGCACCATCTTTACGGATAGCTTCGACCGCTTTCAAACTACTACCACCTGTAGAAATCAAATCTTCTATCACCACCACCTTTTGTCTGGGACGCAAATCGCCTTCAATTAAATTCTCCAACCCATGATCTTTAGGTGTAGGGCGCACATACACAAAGGGCAAACCTAATAGTTGTGCGACTAAAACACCCTGAGCAATAGCACCAGTCGCAACCCCTGCAATCACCTCCGCATCAGGGAAATTATTCTGAATTTCACGCACAATATGTGTCAAAATATAAGTGCGAGTATGGGGATAAGACAGCGTTTTACGGTTATCACAATAAATAGGAGATTTCAAACCAGAGGCCCAAGTAAAAGGGTTATTAGGCTGTAACTTGACTGCTTTGATTTTCAAAAGTTGAGCTGCTATGTTTTTTTCTACTTGTTTCATTTTGTGTTATTTTTCAATTTAATTTTTAAAATCTATTGATTATCAATACTATAATTCAGATATAGTTATTTTCATGTAGATTATTTCATTTTTTTATTTTCATGCTGCAAAGTTATACAAACTATCTCAAGATAAAAATTAAAATAAGCCTAATTTACAGGAGGTAAAAAAGCATCCTCTATATGTTCAATTTTAAATTCATCCCCTTCAGGCATTACCGAAATCACATCAAATCGCGTTTCACCCATCCAATTAAATCGTCTGATATAGCTATTTGCAGCATTAACTAACTTACGAATTTTAGTTAGATTGATCGTTTCTTCGGGTGCAATAAAGGTATCAGTAGAACGCGTTCTAACCTCTACAATGACCAGCCAGTCATCTTTTTCAGCCACTATATCAATTTCTAATTTGCCTGCTCGATAATTTGTTTCACGGATTTTGTAGTCTTTAGCGACCAAATATTTTAGGGCAAGGGCTTCTCCCTTCATTCCCAATTCATTGTGTTGAGCCATAGTTAAAGTTTTTAAATGTTTAGTCTGCAAAAATACAAATTATTTAGTGGCTTTTCAAAATACAACATTTAATATTACTTTTGTGCGACTGAATGAACAAAATGAAAAAGCAGAAACCCAAAGCAAATCAAAATCGAAATAATCTTCGTAAACATCAACACATGTTTATGTTGAATGATGCGGAGGATAAGATACTGAACAGATACTTAGACACTTATAAAATTGATAATAAGTCTAAATTTATAAGAGAAACGCTGATGTATGCTATTTTGAAGAAGTTTGATGAAGATGCACCTACCCTTTTTGACTAATTTTTCTAAATTGATTTTTAAAATGAATATCTATAAGCTTATTTTCACCTCTTTTTTCTGTATTTTCACTCTCCATTATACAATTTCAGCTGAAGTATCACCAGAAAATTTAAAAATTCACGATATTGAAGAGTTGTTGGATAGTGTCGCTATAGAAACACCTGATAATGAAAAAGAAATCCTTCCTATTGAGCCGATTGCAACAAAATTAGACATATCAGATCAAGAAAAAAAATCGTATACACCTATCAATATAGAAAAGGAACTTCTTAATATTGAGAAAAGGCATATCAAAAAGAAACCCTTTGCTATCAACAATAGAGTCTATCAAAGTAATCCATTTTTTATTGAATTGGTGTTCAAGGGTTATGGGAAAAACCCTATTAAAACCCAAGATTATACGAAATTAGAATTATCAAAAAGTTGGATGGAAGATATACAACCAGCCATTTTTTCATCGGTTTTAGAAAGTCAAAAACAAGAAGTAATCATACAAAATCTACGTTCTTCGTCTATGAGAAGGATAGCATCAGAAGCTACGTATCTATTTGCTTTTCAAGAACATAAGTTACCTGATGTGTCTGATTTAATCGACTTTAAATTTAGCGTTCCACCTATTGATAGAAGTGTTGAAAGATTACTCAATCCTAGCAAAATATCGCATCAAAAGATAGCTATTGAAAAGGTAAAATATAATCCTTGGAATAAAAAAGCCAATGCGTTATTGCAGCTTTCAGAAAGTTATGTCTCTAAAAACTGGCACCAAGGAGGTACTAATAATACAGCCATATTAGGCATTTTAAATGCAAATCTTAATTATGATGATAAAAAGTTTCTACAATGGGAAAACTTTTTTGAGTGGAGGGCAGGCTTCAATACAGTGGATGGCGACACCCTAAGATTACTCAACACCAATGATGATATCATGCGGGCAATCAGCAAGTTAGGCATAAAAGCAGGTGGTAACTGGTTCTATAGTGGTTCTGTTGATTTTTCTACTCAACTTTTCAGAAGCTATAAAGCTGTAAATTCTACTGCAATGAAAACCAACTTCTTAACTCCTGTTCGTCTGAATGTAAGTGTCGGTTTTGATTATAAATATAAGAAACTATTTTCTTTGATGATTTCTCCCTTAAGTTACAAGTTTATATATGCAAACGACACCGTCAACATCGATCAAAAAACTTTTGGTATTCCTGACGGAGAAACGATTTTAAGTCAGGTCGGTAGTTCTTTTAGGGCACAAATGAGTTATAGTCCCTACCGCGAGCTACAGATAGATTCTAGATTGAATTTCTTTACCAATTACGAAAAGGTTGAGATTGATTGGGAGATAGTAGGAAACTTCAAAATCAACCGCTATCTATCTACTCGTCTGTCACTTAACCCACGATACGACAATACCGTTTTAACGGATGATAAAGCTAGATTACAGTTTAAACAGTTGCTCACCATTGGATTTTCCTATAGGATAATATAGCAGAAGTTAACAGCTTTAGGTCAATAAGTCATGACCAAACCGTTGATGCCAAGCATCAAAAACAGCTACATTTTCAAGACCATGTTTGGCTAAATTAGCACGTATTTCTGCAGTTGTCAGCTGTTTATTGGGAGATGATTTCGAGAAAAACTTATCAGCATAGCAAATAATTTCTTCTTCCAAACTGATAGGCAACATATCTCTATGTGGGAGAGGCAATCGCTTTTTGATAATGGTTTCTTCGGCAAATCCTACACCCGTATGTCGCTCGCACACAAGCGCATGACGATCCAGTCCATCCTTTCGTAAAAGCTCAGCTCCTAAATACCCATGTTCGATGTATTGATGAGTTCCAAAACAGTGAATAGCAGGAGCATCACACAGGAAAATCCCTATATCGTGTAAGGAAGCCGCTTCATATAAAAAATCTAAATCTACATCCTCAAATTTATTCTTACGAGCTATAAGCATCGCTAAATCAGCTACTTGCTTACTATGTTTCAGCAACAAATCATATAAGGGAGGATTGTCACTGTAGTATTGTTTGATGATTTTGAGGGTATCCATCATAGTGCATTATTGGATGAGTTTGCGGTATAGTGTTCATTGATTTATACGGTCACAAAAATAGCAAAAAAAATGAATTGCTTTTTTCTATGCTTTGCTATCGTCTGAAAAAGCTGTAAATTTGTGGCTTATTAAGCAAGTTATGAAATTCGTTGATATAGTTCTTCCACTTCCTCTTGCTGGTACTTTTACATACAGAGTACCTGATGCTTTACAGGATAAAATCCGCATAGGGATGCGGGTGATTGTGCCCTTTGGTGCTCGGAAGTTTTATACAGGAATCGTAGTGCTGTTTCATTCGCAAACGCCTGAAAAATACCACGCTAAAAATATTATTGATGTTTTAGATGATGAACCTGTCTTAAAACGACCTCAGTTGCAGTTTTTTGAATGGATTAGTGCGTATTATATGTCGCATTTAGGGGAAGTGTATCAAGCTGCTTTACCTGCTGGTCTGAAATTAAGTAGCGAGACTGAAGTAAAAATAAACCCTGATTATGAGGCTGATAGCATACTTTCTGAAAGAGAACAAAGTATTTTAAGCTTACTTGCTGATGAAGAAAAATGGACAATTGCTGCTATTAACAAAATATTGGAAGTGTCTGATTCCATGCCTGTTATCAAAAAGTTAATTGAAAAGGGAGCTATTGAAATTGATGAAAAAGTAACAGAAAAATATAAACCTAAAACTACCACTTTCGTTCACTTAACTCCTGAATATCAATCAGAAGAATCGTTGAGAGAGCTATTCGATAGCATGAGTAAAGCACCTAAACAACTCTCTTTGTTGATGCACTATATCGCTATTTCTGATTGTTTGAAAAAATCTCCTAAGGAAATTAGCAAAAAGCAATTGCTTGAGCATACAGCTGTCAGTCATTCTGTGTTTAACGCTTTGGTCGATAAAGGGATTTTCGAACTTTATCAGAAAGAAATTGGGCGTTTAGATTTAGCAGACATCGCTACACAAGCTGCTTTTCCGCTCAATGAATATCAGCAAAAAGCTCTGACTGAAGTTCAAGCGCAGTTTAAGGAAAAAAATGTGGTGCTGCTGCATGGTGTGACTTCTAGCGGCAAGACTGAAATATATATCCACCTGATACAAAAGGCTTTAAAGGAGAAAAAACAGGTACTGTATTTAGTGCCTGAGATTGCTTTAACTACGCAGTTGACTACTCGCTTACAACAAGTTTTTGGTAATAAATTAGGTGTATATCATTCTAAATTTTCAGATGCAGAACGTGTTGAGATATGGAATAATGTGCTGCATAATCAAACTTATGAGGTTATCATTGGTGTTCGCTCTTCTATCTTCTTGCCTTTCAAGCACTTAGGCTTGGTGATTGTGGATGAAGAGCATGAACCCAGTTTCAAACAATACGACCCTGCACCACGCTACCATGCTCGTAATGCAGCTATTGTGTTGGCTGATATGCATGGTGCAAAAACGCTGTTAGGCACCGCAACTCCCTCTATAGAAAGCTTTTACAATGCTGAGATAGGAAAATATGGCTATGTAGCTTTGAATGTGCGTCACCAAGAAATACAACTACCTGAAATTGAAGTGGTTGACATGAAAGAGGCTTATAGAAAAAAACAGTTTGAAGGGCATTTTTCAGATGTTTTATTAGAGAAAATCAAAGCAGCTTTGGCTCAAAAAGAGCAGGTCATTCTTTTTCAAAATCGAAGGGGATATGCACCCTATATGGAGTGTAAAGCCTGTGCATATGTACCTAAGTGTCAGCATTGTGATGTGAGTTTGACCTACCATGCCCATATCAATACGCTGACTTGCCATTACTGTGGATTTTCCGAACAGCTATCAGATAAATGTCCGAGCTGCCAAACACCTGGAATGAAAACTCGTGGGTTCGGTACAGAGCAGATTGAAGAGGAAATCAATAAGTTTTTTCCAGAAGCAAACGTGATGCGGATGGATTTAGATACTACACGAAGTAAAAAATCTTACCAACAAATCATTGCTGCTATGGAGAACCATCACATAGACATATTAGTTGGTACTCAAATGGTTACCAAAGGTTTAGACTTTGAAAAAGTGAGTTTAGTTGGGATTTTAAATGCAGATAATCTGATGAACTACCCCGATTTCAGATCGCATGAAAGGGCTTTTCAGTTATTAGCACAAGTTGGAGGTCGTGCTGGCAGGAAACACAAAAGAGGTACGGTAGTGATACAAAGCTCCTTACCCGATCATCCTGTCATCAATCAAGTGCTGAAAAACGA
>CAYVWK010000022.1:0-8547 GCA_964455235.1 uncultured Paludibacter sp. | reverse complement strand
CATGGTAAGGGACAAAGTACGAATAAATGGGAATCAGCAAAAGGTAAAAATCTACTTTTTAGTCTATTAATCAAGCCCTTACATATAGCAATTCAGGAACAATTTCTGATTTCTCAGCTATGCTCAAATGGTATAATTTACGTTTTGCGCACTTTGATTCCAGCAGAAGCAAGCAATTTCAGCATCAAATGGCCTAATGATATCTATTGGAAAGATAAGAAGTTAGGAGGAATTTTAATAGAGAATAGTCTGCAAGGTAGTAAGATTATCAACTCCATTTTAGGAGTAGGTCTCAATATCAATCAAACTGAATTTATATCAGATGCACCTAATCCTGTATCACTCAAACAAATAACCAGGAAAGAATACGATAGAGCGACTATTTTACATCAACTTATCAAAAAAATAGCTGAATTATATACTGAAACAAATCATGCATTAATCCATCAAGATTATATGCTAAATCTCTACAGAAGAGAAGGTTATCATACCTATCAAGCAGATGGTAGAACTTTTAAAGCACGCATTCAAACCATTCATTCCGATGGGCAATTGATTTTGGAAGATGAAGAGGGAGTAGAGAGAGGTTTTTATTTTAAGGAAGTAGCATATCTTATTTAGACTGATTATCAATCCTTTATTAAGCGGAAAGTTGTTCGATGATATGGTGTAACGCCATGATCAACAATAGCTTCCCGATGTTTTTTAGTAGGATAGGCTTTATTTTGATGCCAGTGATAGTGCGGATATTCTTCATGCATTTGCAGCATTATTTCATCCCTATGCGTTTTAGCTAAAACCGAAGCAGCAGCAATAGAAAGCAATTTGCTATCCCCTTTAACGATGGTTTGATGCGGAATATCTTCAAAAGGCTTGAATTTATTTCCATCCACAACAATAAATTCGGGACGGATTGAGAGCTTTTGAATAGCACGATGCATTGCTAAAATAGAAGCTTGCAGGATGTTTATCGTATCAATTTCATGATTATCCACAGATGCAACTGCCCATGTTATCGCCTCATTTTCAATGATTTGTCTAAGTTCATCACGTTGCTTTTCGGTTAACTGTTTGGAATCGTTGAGCAACTCATTCTGAAAATCAGGAGGAAGGATAACCGCAGCAGCCACAACAGGACCCGCTAAGCAACCGCGCCCCGCTTCATCGCAACCACATTCATGTATAAAACCAGAGAAATTTGCCTGCAACATATCACTTGGTATCTTCTGTAATATTTTTCCAGAGGTCGGGAGCAAAACCCTTAATAGGATTGTATAAGATGGAGTTTTCTTGCGATTCTTTGCTGATAAAATTGAATTTATCATTTAGAGCAGACACTAAAATCAGTATCACACTTACGATCAAGGCAATTTTAATCGCACCAAACACAGCACCCAATATTGAGTTGACAAAGCCTAAAGACAAGCCCTTAGCCACTTGATGTAGCAGTTTCGCAACTAATATCAAAGCAATTACCACCACTAAAAACACGATGATAAAAGCAATAGGTTGAGCTGTTTTCAGACTCAAACCACTATAATTACTAAGCCATTGAGCCACCACAGAAGCGAAAATTTTACTTAAATGTATGCCCACAAAAATCGCCACCAAAGAAATCGCTTCTTTAATAAACCCTTTAAACAAGCCTATGATAAAGCCTATTGCAATGGGAATCAGTATGTAATAATCGAGTGCGTTCATAATAGATGGGTGCAAAGATAATATTTAGTAGGCATATTTGCCTAATGATGCTCATGGTAAATTTTTAAATACTCCTGCTCCGTCTGACCAGGCGTGGCGTGCAGCTCAGCTTTGTGCAGACAAGATAGAGCGTGCAAATCCATGATGCTGCTATAGCCTGAGCGGCAGATTATTTTTTGAGAATTTTGCAGATAATAGGCTAAGGATGAAGTATCTAAGTGCGATGCAATGGCGATGTTTGAGCCTATGTATTCCATGGCTTGGGTGGTATCAGGCAAACCTCTGACTATCAAACATCTTTCATCTGCATCGAAATAACGCTGGATGATTTGCTTTTCGAAAAGACTGCGCTGAGGCTCGGGACCTGATAGTACTGCCACGACTTCAAAAGACTCTGATGACAAGGGAGTTGTAGGATTTTTAAGAGACGCAAAGCGAGATAGAGGTCCGATGAATTGAGCGTTTTTAGGTAAGGGATATTGATGTGATAAATCACCGCTCAAGTTATCATCACCTTGATAATCAGGTATCCAGCATTGAGCATAGCGATGAATGAAGAAGCGGTGAATGAGCCATGCTAGGGGTTCCAAAAACTTCAAATACTTAGGCATTTTAATCATCAGTTGATGGGTGATGTATATACTTTCAATATGCTTATTCCATAAACCAAAGCGATTGTCAGAGATAACTTGCTGAATATTATGACTTTGGATTATTTTTTTTAACTGATGATGTTCGCGGATAATACCGTAGAGTATTTTGGGCATACTCCTCAGCATAGCAAAAACCTGCGATTTTCCTTTGCCGTAACGGATTGAGTAAGAAGGAAGTTCTATATATTCGAGATGTGGAAACTCTTGTTGCAATAGTCGTAGCGGATAACCATCAGCAGCTATAATGACTTCGTGCTTCTCTTCAAGTAATTGCTGAATAATAGGTATGCAGCGTGTCGCATGACCTAAACCCCAATTAAGTGGTGCTACTAGTATCTTCATGCTTACTTTACCTTCGACTTTTCAGATTCTCAACTTTGCTAAACAACTCTCCATCAGTCAAATAAGTTTTGATGCTATCGCCTTTTTTTACTTCGGATATAGAATTGATGCGTTTACCATTGATAGTGGTGAGGGTATAGCCATGTTTAAGTAAAAAAGCAGGTGAATGTCGCTCAATATTGGCTTCTAATAATGCTAATTTGTTGTTTTGCGCACTCAATGCCATCTGAATAGCATGTTTTAATCTGACTTGCTGTCTCTCTAACTGATTCTTTTTTGTACTGCTTTTTTGCTGAAGTGCATAGCGAATTTCTCTGTGGATAGAGTTTAATCTCTGCTCTTGCTCCCCCACTCTATTTTTAAGCAAATCGTAAATTTGACGATATGCACCTGTCATTTTACCTTTTGCATAGTCCATTTGCTCTATCAGAAATGCCGCTGCTGCTGTAGGTGTTTTAACCGATGTATGTGCTACCATATCGACTATAGACAAGTCGCGCTGATGACCGATACCTGCAATGATAGGCAAAGGAAACTGCGCACAATGCAGTGCCAATTCATAGGAATCGAAGCATGCCATATCGGTAGTAGCACCACCGCCCCGTATCATCACCACCGCATCAAAGGTGTCTATATGCTCGTAAACCCTATCCAAAGCTTCAATGATAGATATGTCAGCTTTGTCGCCTTGCATCAAGGCTGGGTAAAGCTTTTTATAAAAGATAAAGCCTTCGCTATTGTTATCTAATTGATTGCAGAAATCATCGTAACCCGCTGCTGTAGCGGAAGAAATAATCGCTAAGCGTTGTGGAAGCAAAGGCATCTCAAGCTCTTTATTCATCTCCATCACACCATCAGCTTCTAACTTACGAATGATCTCTTGCCGCCTTTTAGCTAATTCACCCAAGGTGTAAGATGGGTCTATATCTCTGACATTCAACGATAAACCATACACATCGTGATACTCAACTACGACAGCAACCAAAACATTCAAACCTGCACGCAAAGTTTCACCCGTTTGTTGTTCAAACATGGGTTTGAGCATTCGATAAGTCTGCGCCCAAATATTGGCTTTTACCTTGGCAATCAAACTATCTGTTGTGGGATTTTTCTCTATAAACTCCAAATAGCAATGTCCATTTGCATGCTCACGACATTCACTAATTTCGGTACGAATCCAGATAGGTTCATCAATATTAACCTTGATAATTTTATTAATATACTGGCTGAGTTCATATAGAGAATAAGTCTTTCTTTCCATCCTTTAGGGTATCAATATTTTTACGATTTGCACCTCTTTTTTACGATTTGCATGGATAAAATATATGCCTGGTGCTAAATCATGCAGAGGAATATTGGTCAATTCCTGCTGACAAATATAATTAGACATAAGCATTCCTGCAAGATCATACACCTTCAGAAGCATAGTTTCATCAGCATCTAAAACATTCACTTGCAATAACTTAGATGATTGATCAAAATAGATATGTGCAAAATCGGCATTTACTTTAGGTATAGCACTACTCGCAAGTGTACAATACAAAACCGCTTCAAAATTAGGAATACCATAGCCATATTGTTCGTGTGGATTTTCAAATCTATCAGCAGAAGAAATCACATTCTCTAAAATCATATCCACACTATACGCAAAAGGTAAATTTTCTTTGCAATACTGGAGATAACAAGCTAGAAATCCAGCCATAATAGGCGACGAATAGGAAGTTCCGCTACTCGTAACTATATTCCCAAGACGATTGACCAAAGCTGTACCCCAACCTGTAGCGCAAACATCGGGTTTTACTCTGTTATCAGCTGTGGGACCAAAGGATGAGAAAGGAGCAATAGCCCCTAAAACATCAACTGCACCGACCGTCATTATTCCTTGCGCATCGGCTGGGGATGTGATGTTTCTCCAAGAATTAGAACCCTCATTTCCAGCACTTGAGCAGACGATAATACCTTTACGAGAGGCCAAATAGGCAGCGCGACTACAGCGAATTGTCATGCCATCCATATCACTATAAGCATAATCGAGCGCACTATCATCAAATTCAGAATAGCCTAAAGAGGAATTTACCACATCAACTCCCACACTATCAGCGTATTCCAATCCACTCACCCAAAAATCTACCTCAAAAGGATATTCAGCAGGATTGTATTCAGTCTGAATTAATAAATAGGACGCATGAGGAGCAGCACCCACATACTGACCAGGAATATTTGCTGCCATAGTAGATAAAACATTGCTACCATGATAATGCTCAGCAAATACATCCGCATGGGGAACAGCAATGTTTTTAGTCCCTAAGAGTCGATTTTGCAGGCGCAAACTATCAAAAGCAATATTCTCATCAACATACTGATAACCAGCATCTAACAAAGCAATATAAATATCTTTTCCTGTATAACCCCTATCATGCAAAGCTTGACCTTTTAACTGATTTGTGTGTAAATAGGCAGCACCATACTCTAGGCCTTCCTCCAAAAACTTACTACGACGAGGAGCTTGCAAAGGGTTAGTAGTCATCTTGCCTGTATATTCTACAAATTGCACAAAAGGCAGGTTTCGCACCTCACTCATCAAACCCGAATCGCCCATCAACACCGTAATACCGTTCATCCATTTGCTGACAGTATGCACTTGCACGCCCTGTAATTCAATACTTGTAATATAATCAGGATTGACAGGTAAATCCGTTGAATCAATCGCAATATTCTGCTCAAAACGTCTCTGAATAGAGCGTTCACTTAAATATTCAGTAGGATTTTCCAAAGAAAAAGGCGAGTTACTCTTATCCTTTAATTGAATATAGAAAAAGTATGTATCGGAAAAAGATATCTGACTGAAAACAAGTAAGATATACAAGACAAAAAGGCGATAACAAATGTGATTATTGGCACTCATTACATACATAATTAAAGGACAAATGTACAAGAATTATTCAAACAAAGAGAAAAACATCAAACAAAGTTGTAAGGTATTTTGTTAGATAGCTAAGTTGTTTAACATAAAAATACTTTAATAAAGGCACTCAAAGTGTCGGAAATTTATATTATTTTTGCAAGCAGTTTACAACTTTAACAAGATGTCTAATAATTTTAATTTACAATGTATGAAGAAAGCAATTTTATTTTCACTAACAGTGGCTCTTAGCCTATTCTTTTTTCAAGGATGTACAGAAGAGCAATCTCAGTTGGATTTAGAATCCATTGAAAGTGTCGTAACTATTTCTGGTAAAGCGGTTTACAACATCGGTATAGATGCAGAGTCATCTAATTATAGCTTAGAGATAACTAAACCTGCAGCAGGTCGTAAGGTCTTTGTTGAAGTGCCTTATAATCAGTATAAAGCAGGATCCGTTGGTAACAAAATTTTTGAAACAGAGACAGACGAACATGGTGATTTCTCAATTGAAATCCCTACTACTAGCACAGGTATCACCGCTAACCTAAGATTAGAGGTGTTTACTGCTAATTTTAACGAATATAAAGGTATGCAAGACGGGCAACCCGTATTTAAAACTGAATTAAGAAAGTACGAGACAGCAGTTCCACCTCTAGCAGGATTAAAACCTGGTGCATTTAATTTCCCTGACCACATAGAATACAATTCAACCGCGATTGATATTGAAGGTTTTGAGGAAGAAATTACGCTTAGTGGAAATGTACAATTAGCCCATGAAACTGCTTACCGTGTTGGAGCATACCAGGCGGCACAGTCGCGTACAGTAGAATTGGAAATTATTTACGACCCATTAGGAACTCCTCAAACAGAGGTGTATGGTACAACCACCGATGCCAATGGAAATTACAATCTTACTATACCATTGAAATCTTTCAAGGATGGTTTCAGAATCAATAAAATTTCCACTTTAGGATTTGCGAAAGAAGGCTATACACACTACACAAAACCTGGAGAATCTACAACATTGAAAGGAGCTTATTTAACTACCAATGCAACAGGTTTCCCAATAACGTTGACTAATATTATTGAAGGAATCCCTTGTGATGTAGGAAGTCAGTATTTAAAATTCACGCCTAACTATAACAATGGATTGCCAGCAGAAGCTGCACCAGAGACTTGGTCAGACAATCTACCAGGCTGGGCTGTAGTAGCTAATAGCACTAAAACACTGACTATTAAGGGTGCTGTTAAATTAGCTGTTCAGGTAAAAAACAACACAACTTCTCAATGGGAAGCAGGGTGGTCTGCAGCGCGTAATCGCAATATTGTAGTAAACGTAAATGGCAGTAACTACGACTTTGTGACCGATGCGGCTGGTGAATTTAGCTTTACAATTCCTAGTGCAACAGTTCCTGCAACTAGAACTATCAGCGTTGTCCCTAAAGATGATGAAGTTAGTGTAAACTTTACACATCATCCAAATGTTGCTACAGATGAAGAAAGCTCTATTAAAGGGAAATATGCTTATGCTAATAATGCTAATAATAAGTCTGTAACAAAAAGTGAGGAAAGTAATACCTACGAGCTTGAAATATCAGCAAAAATGTTCTTTATTCCAAATACTGCTCCAACAGGTTGGGGTTCTTACAACTGGAACGCTATTATAAATCAATAAGTTAGCATTTATTTAACGCATGTTTAAAATAAAAACGACAAACATATGAAACGAACATGAAAGAATTTAATCAATTATTTCATCGAGAGTTCCATACGACAACTAAAAAAAATAAAATTTAAACGTATGAAATTACAAAAATTAAAAATATTCTTAGCTTCCTTGTTGGTTATAGCATCTATACATGTTGTTGCTCAGGGAGATCAAGCCAAGAAAACCCCCACTTTACCAAAAGCGGGTGATATAGGCTTGGGTGTTGACTTAGTTCCTATCTTCAATTATGTAGGAAATATGTTTAATGGAACCGCTGGCAATGGCTTGAATTCATTTGGAGGCGACCCTGTATTGATGAATGGTCCTTTTTCTCCTAATCTCGCAATTAGAGGGAAATATATGCTTACAGATGATATAGCTCTACGACTAAATGTGGCTACTTTGGGTGCTAACTATACTGAAAAACTGTATGTTAGAGATGATGCAGCTTTCTTCCATGACCCGCTTTCAGAAGCAAAAATCGTGGATACGTACAAACACCATCGTTCTGGGAGTGAGTTTGCTGTTGGTGCCGAATACAGAAGAGGTTATAACCGCATACAAGGCTATTTTGGGGTTGATTTGATTTATGGTTTTCAGAGCGAAGAGCATAAATATGCTTATGCCAATGCGATTACTGAAATCAACCAGACCCCTACAAGAGCAACAGGTATGTCTGTTGTTGCTCCTGTTCCTATAGCTGTGCCATATTGGACACAAGCATACGTAACAGGAAGATACCATGACGGTAACAGTCAGTTTGTTGGAATTGGTGGTACTATTGGAGTAGAGTTCTTTATCAGATCACATCTATCTTTAGGTGGCGAAGTATTTCTATATGGTATTGAACACTTTATACCACAAGTTTATCAAACTCAGGAAGGTTTTAATACACTTACTTTGAAAGTAGATACGCGTACTGAATTGATTTCTCCAGCAGAAAGAAGCTTTACTTTTGGCACTGATAATTTAGGAGGAAAACTCTATATGATGTTCTATTTCTAAGAGATTATCTTTCTTAAACTAAAAAAATGAGGCTGTCGAACATTCAACAGCCTCGTTTTTTTTAGTCAAGTGGAACAGCGCCAGGGGGAAGTGCAGCATCTATTCTCAGCTCTCCTTTTTTCACTTGTATAGTGGATTCACCATCAGCAGTCTTGAAAGTACCTTCAAACAAAGCATCTAGTTGTACTTCCTGTTCCATCACCTAATAAATCGCCACCTTTAAAAGTACCCGT
>CAYVWK010000021.1:16543-22160 GCA_964455235.1 uncultured Paludibacter sp. | reverse complement strand
ATCATGATGGCTAAGGAGATAATCAAGATGTTTTGATTTTTAATCATATCTTTTGATTTTTAATTTTAATACTGATATTGATGATAGACATTAAAAAATGCATACAAAGGTACTGAAATACTTTCTGATTACATGTTATTTAATTAAAAACACCCGACAGTAAATGTTAAACTATCGGGTGTGTTTCTATAGAAACCTAAATCATTATCCGTGATTGATAGCAGCTTGAGCAGCAGCTACACGTGCAATAGGCACACGGAATGGAGAGCAGCTCACGTAGTTAAGACCTACCATATGGCAGAACTCTACGGATGATGGATCACCACCATGCTCACCGCAAATACCTAATTTTAGATTTGGATTCACATCGCGACCTTTATCGGCAGCCATTTGAACTAACTGACCAACACCATTACGGTCAAGCACTTGGAATGGATCGACTTTCAATATCTTCATATCCAAATAGATAGGAAGGAAAGTAGCGATATCATCACGTGAATAACCGAATGTCATTTGCGTTAAGTCATTGGTACCAAATGAGAAGAATTCAGCTTTTTTAGCAATTCTATCAGCAGTGATACAAGCACGAGGAATTTCAATCATTGTTCCTACTGTGTATTCAACACTATCACCTCTTTCTGCAAATAATTTAGCAGCAGTTTCGCGGATTACTTCTTCTTGTTTGTTGAATTCATACACGATACCTACCAATGGTACCATGATTTCTGGAATAGCTTTGATACCTTTAGCTTTCAAATTAAGAGCAGCACCTAAAATAGCTTTAGTTTGCATTTCTGTAATTTCAGGGAAAGTATTACCTAAGCGACAACCACGGTGACCAAGCATAGGGTTCATTTCATGAAGAGAAGCAACGCGATCTTGGATAGTTTTTAAAGAAACACCCATAGTTTTTGCCATTTCTTCTTGACCTTTTACATCATGAGGAACAAACTCGTGAAGTGGTGGATCTAACAGACGAACAGTAACTGGACAACCATCCATTGCGGTGAAGATACCTTCAAAGTCAGCTTGTTGATATGGAAGAATTTTAGCTAAGGCAGCACGACGACCTTCAGCATTTTCAGCCAAAATCATTTCGCGCATAGCTTTGATTTTATCACCTTCGAAGAACATATGTTCGGTACGGCATAGACCAATACCCACAGCACCAAACTTACGAGCAGTAGTAGCATCGTGTGGCGTATCAGCATTCGTGCGAACTACCATTTTGGTATATTTCTCTGATAAATCCATCAATTTTTGGAAGTTCTCATCCAATTCAGCTTCTTGAGTAGCAATTTCGCCTAAATAGATATCACCGGTAGAACCGTTAAGAGAGATATAATCACCTTCATTAAGTACTAAATCATCTACAGACATAGTTTTAGCAGCATAATCAATTTTCAAAGTACCAGCACCTGAAACGCAGCATTTACCCATTCCGCGCGCTACAACAGCAGCGTGAGAAGTCATACCACCACGAGCAGTTAGAATACCTTCAGCAGCAGCCATACCTGCTAAGTCTTCAGGAGAAGTCTCAACGCGCACCATGATTACTTTCTCGCCTCTTTCTGTCCATGCAGTTGCATCATCAGCATTGAAAACAATTTTACCAGTAGCAGCACCTGGAGATGCAGCTAAACCTTTAGCAAGAAGTTGAGCTTTTTTCTCAGCTGCTTTATCAAAAATAGGGTGTAATAATTCGTCTAATTTCAATGGATCGATACGCAAAAGAGCAGCTTTTTCATCTATCATACCTTGCTCAAGCATGTCGATAGCAATTTTCACCATAGCAGCACCAGTACGTTTACCATTACGAGTTTGCAGCATCCATAGTTTACCGTCTTGTACAGTAAATTCCATGTCTTGCATATCTTTGTAGTGGTTTTCTAAACGAGTTTGAAGCATATCTAATTCCTGATAGATTTCAGGCATAGCTTCTTCAAGAGAAGGGTAATTAGCAGCTCTATCTTCTTCAGTAATATCAGCTAAAACAGCCCAGCGTTGTGAACCAATTTTTGTAATTTGGTTAGGTGTGCGGATACCAGCAACCACGTCTTCACCTTGTGCATTAATCAGGTATTCACCAATAAATTGGTCTTCACCAGTTGCAGCATCACGGCTAAAGCAAACGCCAGTAGCAGATGTATCACCCATATTTCCAAACACCATCGCTTGTACGTTAACAGCTGTTCCCCATTCTGCAGGGATACCTTCCATTTTACGATAAAGAATAGCACGATCATTCATCCATGAGTTGAAAACAGATGTGATAGAACCCCATAATTGCTCGTAAGCTGAATCTGGAAAATCTTGACCTGTTTGCTCTTTAACAGCCGCTTTAAAGCGTTTAACCATTTCTTTTAGATCGTCAACAGTTAAATCTGTATCTAACTCAACGCCTTGTTCTTCTTTAATTTGATCAATAATTACTTCAAATGGGTCGTGATCATTTTTGTTTTCTGGTTTCATACCTAAAACCACATCACCATACATTTGCACAAAACGACGATAAGAGTCCCAAACAAAACGAGGATTACCCGTTTTACGGCTCATACCTTCCACAACGGTGTCGTTCAAACCTAAATTCAAGATAGTGTCCATCATACCAGGCATAGAAGCGCGGGCACCAGAGCGAACTGAAAGTAAAAGAGGATTTTCAATATCTTCAAATTTACTTCCCATAATGGTTTCAATTTCAGCAATAGCTGCTTCAACCTCAGGTTTTAGCAACTCAACTACTTTGTCTTTTCCAAGTGTGTAGTACTCAGTACATACATCCGTAGTGATAGTGAATCCTGGAGGCACAGGCACTCCAATCAAGTTCATTTCGGCAAGATTGGCACCCTTACCACCAAGCAAATTCTTCATGCTAGCATTGCCTTCAGCTTTTCCATCCCCAAAGGCGTACACTCTTTTTACGTTACTCATAATTATTAATAAATTTATAAATTGATTTTAAAAATTAGGTTTGCAAAAGTAGTCATTATTTTGCAATTTAACAAGTATGTTGTTTTTGTGGAATGTTGAGTTGTTGAGTTGTTGAGAACCAGCAACCAGTAACTTTCTCCTAACTTCTTTACAAACTTTCAACTTTTATCTTTCACCTGTCTAAACATACACTCCACCAACTGCAAAATATTGGCTCGAAGGGATTGCAAATCTGTGAATTTATTTGCTTTTTTTCTAAAGATGTAGTAGTAGCGTATTTGATTATAGAGAATTTGAATTGTGCGGTGTAAGTGCATAGTGATTTTGCCTATAAAATAGTGTAACACGATGAATACCAATATATACACTACTGATAATTCAAATGCAAAAGATAAAATAATACTCTGCAAAAGATAAAAAATGGGAAACAATGCCAATCCTCCTACATAATAAACAGAACTGAAAAAGCCTTCAAATTTGATTTTTATCCACTTGGGAATTTGAGATATAATAGTATAAGGGAGGATATTTAGTAAAATACCAGGCAATGCAAGTATAGATAATATGCTAATTTTAAGCAGATTAATGAAGTTGTCCCAGTGAGAGGGTAGGGCTTCATTAAACTGTGCAAAAGGTAAATTTATCTTTTGCACCATCTTTTTGTATCTTTTGCTTAGTTTATTTAAAGCTTCTACTTTATCTGGTTTGGTGCTTTGACTTATGCCTAAAATTTTAGCTGTTTTCTGACGAGCATAAAATAAATTCAAGGTATTTTCCTCTAAATCCATCCAATGTAGCACTGCTTGATTGCTGACTTGTATAGCCGTATCAAAAGCATCATAATATTCTTGGGAAGCTATGTGTAAACTCAGTTGTTCTAATTCAGTTTTCAGCTTATCTTTTATTTGATTGATAGCAATAGCTGGATTATTAGCATATTCTCCCATATAATCGTTTGCAGAGATAGGTTTTCCTATGTTGATAATCAGGTGCTTACCTTGTTTCACAATATCACCATAATTTAAACCGATGGGTAAGATATAGACAGTTTTACCCTCAGGCATTTTTTGTTGTGCGTTAAAAGCTATTCTGAAAATACCTTTGACTAAAGGTCGAATTGTATGCTCTAATTCTTGGCTACCTTCAGGCATCAGACACATAGCTGCATTATTGAGCAATACGTCATCAGCAACATTAAAAGAATCTTGATTTTTTGCCAAATTATCATAACCGTCACGTATGCGGTAGGCAGGCATAATCTTAGCCCACTGAATAAATTTTACTATCCCTTTTGGGAGATTGAAAATGTCGGCACGAGCTAAAAACACCTTAGGAAGTTTTAAAGGTGGTAAGGATAAAATTGCCAAGGCATCCATCAATGCATTGGTATGATTAGGAGCATAGATTACCGCTTCATCTTTAGGGATATTTTCTTCTCCAACGATAATGACTTTACTATAATACTTCCTGAAAGCCCAATTTACATACGACTTCCCAAGTAGGTACGAAAGGGTGTTTTGATAGATTTTAGACATAAGCAAAAGGTAAATTTATCAATTGCGTAGTGGTTTTCTACTCCAATAAGCAGCTATACTCAATCCTGAAATAATATGCCAAATCCCCCACCAAGCAGTAATAAATAGCATACCTCCTATCATCAAATCAGGAGGGAAAATTTTAGGATTAAATAGTAATACTAAACCTAAACCTGAATTCTGAATACCAGTCTCTATGGTTAAGGTGCGAACGTTGCCATCAGATAACTTGAAAGCTCTTCCTATACTATAGCCTGTTCCAAGTGCTAATGCGTTATGTATTAATATGATAAAGAATACATAAAAGATATATTGTAAGAATAGATTTACATTTTGAGAGAAAGCTAAAACGACCATTGCGATAAAGAAAACAATGGAGAGGATTTGTATAGGTTTTTGAATAGCTTTAGTAATTTTTGGTAAATATCTGGCTACTAAGATCCCTAATATCAATGGAATACCTAGAAGAATAAAAACTGTTTCAAACATTTGCCACTTATCGATTTCTAAAGGTTGTAAGGCATGTATACCATGTTTGTTGATAAAACGCACATATAATCCGCCCCACAAAGCGAAGTTGCCAGGGGTTGTAATTACTGAAAGAGCGGTTGTAGAAGCAGTTAAGCCCACAGATAATTCAGTATTGGCTTTAGAAATCGACGACATGAAGTTGGAGATATTGCCACCTGGACAAGCAGCCACTAATATCATCCCCATAGCTACCATAGGCGTAATATATTTACTGAAGATAATGACAATTAGGAAAGTAACTAAAGGTAGAGCCACGAGCTGAGAAGTCAAGCCAAGAATGGTTGCTTTTGGTTTTTTAATTAAGTCTTTAAACTGTCCAGGTTTAATGCCTAAAGCCACACCAAACATCACAAAACTAAGGATGATATTAATGGTGTGCATACCTGCTGCATTGAAGTTTATCTTCACGGGATCCAATTCCAAAAGTGCTTCGTACATATGATACTGTATTTTAAATGAAACTGATAAAAAGCAAATATATAAGCGACAAAGATATGTTTTTTCTAATATAAAATGACTTGTATGATTGTATTTTTTAGTTTTTGGAAATCATAAGACGTGATAAGAAATGATTTATTCTTGTATATATTAAAAAAAACTGTAATTTTGTAGAGTTGTAA
>CAYVWK010000021.1:13672-16443 GCA_964455235.1 uncultured Paludibacter sp. | reverse complement strand
AAAGTACGGGTATTTATAAGGAAAAAGGCAGTAAATTTCTGTCTTTTGCTTTGCCTGTACGTGATGAAGAGGAGGTAAAGGAAATCATTAATCAATATAAAAAACAGTATTACGATGCACGACATGTATGTTATGCTTATATGTTAGGTGCTGAACGTGAGGTGTTTAGGGTAAATGATGATGGTGAACCTTCGGGTACGGCTGGGCGACCCATACTCGGACAAATCAATTCTCGCAATCTGACAAATATATTAGTAATAGTGGTGAGGTATTTTGGAGGTGTGTTATTGGGTACTGGAGGTTTGGTTACAGCCTATAAAGAAGCCGCCTCAGACGCCTTAAATCAAGCAGAAATTACTGAAAAAACAGTGGATATTATAATTGATGTTGAATTTGAATATCCTGATATAGAGGTGGTTATGAGCACTTTGAAGGAAATTGATGCAAATATACTCAAACAAGATTTTCAGATAAGGTGTTATATTCAATTTAAAATTCCTATTGCTTATCAAGAATTTATCACTCAGAAGTTAGAGAAAGTAACTAAAATGAAATTTATTTCATAGTATAAATATAGAAATTCATAAAAAAAATGTACCTTTGTGCCCTGATATGAAGAAACAAAATTCTATATGTTTTCGATCATCTTGCGATGTCAATCGCAAACAATATGACGACGGCTACTGTTTTACCAATATAAGTTTTTGACAATTTATGTTGGTTTTTTATTTTTAAGCTTTTCAATTTAAAACCTATGCGTAAAAGTTTGGTGTCTATCACAGATTATAATAAGGAAGAGATTCTTTCTATACTTGAAGTTGCAAAAAAGTTTGAACAGCAGACTGATAGCAATGTTCTAGATGGAAAAGTAATTGCCAGTTTGTTTTTTGAGCCTTCTACGCGTACACGCCTCAGTTTTGAAACCGCAGTAGTGCGTTTAGGTGGTAAGGTTATAGGCTTTTCTGATGCTGGTACCAGCAGTTCAACCAAAGGTGAGAGTCTGAAAGATACCATCCATATGGTTGCTTGCTATGCTGATGCGATTGTCATGCGCCATCCTTTAGAGGGTTCGGCACGCTTTGCTTCTGAAATTTCACCTATTCCAATTGTAAATGCTGGCGATGGCTCGAATCAGCATCCTTCGCAGACTTTGTTAGATTTGTATTCTATATTGAAAACGCAGGGGACATTGGAAAATTTGAAAATTTGCATAGTAGGCGATTTAAAATACGGGCGTACGGTGCATTCGCTTATTCAAGCGATGTCGCATTTCAATCCAGAGTTTAAATTTATTGCTCCCGAAGAATTAAGAATCCCTGAAGAATACAGGACTTTTTGTAGGAAAAATAAGATTAAATTTGAAGAATTTGAGGAGCTAAATCATAATTTTGATGATGCGGATGTCTTATATATGACCCGTATTCAAAAGGAAAGATTTCAAGACTTGATGGAATACGAGCGTGTGAAAAATGTTTATACGCTATACAACAGTATGTTAGCTAATACGAAAGATAATTTGCGTATCCTACATCCACTTCCGCGTGTAAATGAAATTCATCAAGATGTGGATAATAACGAGAAGGCATATTATTTCAAACAAGCTCAAAATGGTCTGTATGTACGCCAAGCTATCTTATCGAAAGTACTTAATATTGAAGCTTAATCCACTGGTTGCTATATGGTTATGGGAAAAGAATTAAAAGTTACAGCATTAAAAGACGGAACGGTAATCGACCATATTCCTGCTGATAAAGTTTTTCAAGTAGTATCAATTTTACGCTTGAAACACTATAATCAACCGCTAACCATAGGTAATAATTATGATAGCGAAAAACTTGATACAAAGGGTATTATCAAAATTTCTGATAGGTTTTTGACGCCTGATGAAGTAAGTAAAATAGCCTTGATTGCACCTACTGCTTCTATCAATATTATTAAAGATTATAAGGTGATAGAAAAAACAGCCTTGGTACTTGGAGAAGAAATTCATGATGTTATGCACTGTGTTAACCCTATGTGCATCACCAATCATCAATATATACCCACAAAATTCTATGTAATTGAAGAAGGCGATGAAGTTCGCTTGAAATGCAAATACTGTGAAAGAGAAATTAAAAGAGAAGAGATTAAATTGAAGAAAAAATAGTATTAATGAGACTAATGTGCCAATGAGAATAATGTGAAGTTAGAGAAGTTATCAACTCAACAACTCAACAACTCAACAATCATTATTCACATTGGCACATCGGCACATCGACACATTTTCTTTACAAACTTTATAACTTTACAAACTTTAAAAACTGTTGTATAATTATGCAGCGAGACAAACAAATTTTTGAGATTATAGAACGCGAGAAACAGCGTCAATTAAAAGGTATAGAACTTATTGCCTCTGAGAACTTTGTAAGTGATCAGGTGATGGAAGCAATGGGCTCAGTGTTGACTAACAAATATGCGGAAGGTTACCCTGGTCGTCGTTATTACGGTGGTTGTGAGGTAGTTGATGAGTCGGAGCAGATAGCTATCGACAGGTTAAAGGAAGTCTTTGGTGCAGAATGGGCGAATGTGCAGCCACACTCTGGTGCACAAGCGAATGCAGCTGTGTTTTTAGCTTGCCTTAATCCTGGTGATAAATTTTTAGGATTGAATTTAGCACACGGCGGTCACTTATCACATGGTTCACCTGTGAATAGCTCTGGAATTATATATACTCCGCTTGAATATAATGTAAAAGAAGATTCCGGTCTAGTGGATTACGACCAGATGGAAGA
>CAYVWK010000021.1:1797-13572 GCA_964455235.1 uncultured Paludibacter sp. | reverse complement strand
TTGAATATAATGTAAAAGAAGATTCCGGTCTAGTGGATTACGACCAGATGGAAGAGGTGGCTTTACGCGAAAAGCCCAAGATGATTATTGGTGGAGGCTCTGCCTATTCACGTGAGTGGAACTACAAACGTATGCGTGAAATTGCTGATAAAGTTGGAGCTATCTTTATGGTTGATATGGCACATCCTGCTGGTTTAATTGCAGCTGGTTTGTTGGATAACCCATTGAAATATGCGCATATTGTAACTTCTACAACGCATAAAACTTTACGTGGACCGCGTGGTGGTATTATCCTTATGGGGAAAGATTTTCCTAACCCATGGGGAAAAACTACACCTAAAGGTGAAATTCGCATGATGTCGGCTTTATTGGATTCAGCAGTGTTTCCTGGTATTCAAGGTGGACCGCTTGAACATGTGATTGCAGCGAAGGCTGTGGCTTTTAGCGAATGTTTAACTCCAGAGTATAAAGCCTATCAAACTCAAGTTCAAAAAAATGCTAAAGCATTGGCTAAAGCAATGGTGGATAGAGGGTTTGACATTGTTTCTGGTGGTACAGACAATCATTTAATGCTGATAGATTTACGCTCTAAATATCCGTATTTGACTGGTAAAGTAGCTGAACAAGTGCTTGTGAAGGCTGATATCACCTGTAATAAAAATATGGTGCCTTTTGACTCACGTTCAGCTTTCCAGACTTCTGGTATTCGTTTAGGTACACCAGCTATTACTACCAGAGGAGCAAAAGAAGAGTTGATGGCAGAAATTGCTGAAATGATAGAAACTGTTTTATCTAACATTGATAATGAGGAAGTTATCTTATCAGTAAAGAAAAGAGTCAACGAAACCATGGCAAAATATCCTCTGTTTGCTTTCTAAACCTTGCTAAACAATAGATTATTGGAACAGTATTTCGAACTTTCGGAACATATAGATACAGTGGTGTTTTTTGGAGTGAATAATGCTAATTTTCAGCTCCTTAAGACTTTATTTCCTCATGTTAGAATGGTTGCACGCGATCGTACTATTAAAATTGAAGGGGAGGAGAGTCGGGTTGCTAATGTAATAACAAATCTTGAAAAACTGCAAGACTATTGCGTTGATAATAACGCTCTTACAGAAGATGCCATTGTTGAAATAGTGAAAGGCAATGAGCCTACGGAAGTTAAATACGATAATCTTATATTGCATGGTGTAAATGGTAAATCAATAGTTGCACGTACCGCTAACCAACAACGTTTAGTAAAGAAGTTTGAGAATAATGATTTGCTGTTTGCCATTGGTCCAGCTGGTTCTGGTAAGACTTATACAGCCATTGCATTAGCAGTTAAAGCACTTAAAAACAGAGAAGTACGCAAAATTATCCTTAGTCGCCCAGCAGTTGAAGCCGGAGAAAAATTGGGCTTCCTGCCTGGCGATATGAAGGAGAAAATCGACCCTTATTTGCAGCCTTTGTACGATGCTTTGCAAGATATGATTACGCCTTTTAAATTAAAGGAGTACTTAGAAAATGGTACGATACAGATTGCACCGCTTGCTTTTATGCGTGGACGTACTTTAAGTGATGCAGTTGTTATTTTAGATGAAGCTCAAAATACATCCAAACAGCAAATTAAGATGTTTTTGACACGTATGGGAATGAACGCCAAGATGATAGTCACAGGTGATGTAACTCAAATTGATTTACCACCCAGTCAAACCTCAGGGCTAATTGATGCGTTGAATGTGTTGAAAGACATCAAAGGCATTGCCCGCATCGACTTTGATAAAAGCGATATTGTGCGCCATCGCTTAGTTCAGCGCATAGTCGAAGCTTACGAACAAACCTCAACCCCTTAACCCCTCAACATCTCAACAACTCAACATCTCAACAACTCAACATCTCAACAACTCAACATCTCAACGACTCAACATGAAACTCATCCTCCTCGGTTCAGGCAATCTTGCAACTCATTTATCGGTAGCTTTACAGCAATCAGGACATGAGGTATTGCAAGTTTTTAGTCGTACTAAAGCTTCAAGTTCTACTTTAGCTCATAAACTAAATGTTCCTTATACTGTGGATATTAAGAGTGTAAGAAATGATGCTGATGTGTATATTTATGCTGTTAGTGATGATGCTATTTCAGAATTAGTGAAACATGATTTTGGACAGCAAGCGATTCATATTCATACAGCTGGTAGTGTAGGTATGGAGGTGTTTGAAGCTAAGAAATTAAACTACGGTGTGCTTTATCCTTTACAAAGTTTTTCTATAAATAAAACAGTAGATTTTAAAGAAATACCAATTTTTATTGAAGGAAATAATCCAGAAGTTGAGCGTGTTTTAATGGATTTAGCACAGACTATCAGTCAGCAGGTGTATAAATTGGATTCTGAAAAGCGTTTACAAATGCACATAGCTGCTGTATTTGTGAGTAATTTCGTTAATTATCTGTATAGTATAGGTAAGCAAATCGTCAATTCTGCTGATTTACCTTTTGCTGTTTTGCATCCTTTGATAGAAGAAACTGCGCAAAAGATAAAAACCCTCTCTCCCTATGATGCTCAGACGGGGCCCGCACGCCGCATGGATAGCGCCGTTATAGCAAAACATCTTGATATGTTGAAAGATAATCCTTCTCAAGAAACACTATACAGACATATCACCCAAATGATTATGGATGAGTATCTCCATCAATCTTGAAATAGCATAATCATCTATATCTACTATTTTCAATTCTTCAAATTGATGTAAAAAGTCGGTTTTTTCATTCATTTTCACGACAAAACATCTGGCAAAAATACGTTGGTGGGAGAGTATATGCTTAACCGATGAGGTGGAAAGTCGTATTTTTACTTCAGATTTTGATGCTGCTATAAGCTCTTCAAAATAAGGGTGATTCAATAAATCCTCCTCGTTTAGAAGCTGATTCTCACTTTCAATTAAAGGAAATTCGTAGAGATTTTTCCACACATCCTTGCCTTTTCTTTGTTGTAGATAAGTTTTCTCTTGATGATGGATAAATAGGTAATTGAAAAATCTATCACGTACCTTAATCTTCTGTTGTCTAGAGGGGTATAGACTAATATTACTATTTGCGAATGCAAGACAGTTGGTTTGAAGAGGACAAACTTCGCAATCTGGATTGACTGGTACACATTGCAAAGCGCCAAACTCCATAATTGCTTGATTATGCAAACCCGGATTTGCCTTATCTAGCAAGTCATTAGCAATGTTTTTGAAGATTTTTTTTCCTTCACCACTATCAATAGGTGTATCAATAGCAAACAAACGAGCAAGTACTCTAAAAACATTACCATCAACAACAGCATACGGTAAATGATAGGCAAAAGAACAAATCGCAGCAGCTGTATATTCACCAATACCAGGCAAGGAAATCACATCCTCATATTGTGTAGGGAAATCACCTTGAAACTTATCAACAATCATTTTAGCTGCTTTGTGTAGATTGCGAGCACGAGAATAGTATCCCAGACCTTGCCAGTACTTTAAAATCTCATCCTCAGAAGCTTGTGCTAAGACATCTACCGTTGGAAAACGATCAATGAAACGCAGATAGTAATCCATGCCCTGAGCTACACGTGTTTGTTGTAAAATAATTTCAGAAATCCATATTTTATAAGGATCTGAAATATCACGCCAAGGTAAATCACGTTTATTGACTGAATACCATTGAGTTAGCTTATTAGAAATTATATTAGAATTGTGTGACATTTTTGAAAATTTACGATTTGAGTATGCAAAAGATAAAATTTTTACCTTTTGCGCACCAAAGATATAACTTTTGAGATAAGTGCCTACACTCTAACTTGTAATTTAACGCAAATAGACTTATCTTTGTTGCTTCATCATAAACAATAAAATTTTATTTCTATGAGATTAATTATTCAAAAAAACTATGATTTAATTTCGGATTGGGCAGCTCAGTACATTGTTGATAAAATCAATGCTGCTGCACAAGTATCTGACAAACCTTTTGTATTAGGTTTACCAACAGGTTCAACACCTATGGGAACCTATAAGCGCCTGATTGAAAAGCATGAAAAAGGAGAAGTTTCCTTTAAAAATGTGGTGACTTTCAATATGGATGAATATGTTGGTATTCCACAAGATCATGCACAAAGCTACCATACTTTTATGTGGACAAATTTCTTTAATAAAATAGATATTTTACCTGAACGTGTAAATATCTTAAATGGTAATACTACTGATTTAGAGGCTGAATGTCAAGCATATGAAGATAAAATCAAGTCTTATGGAGGTATTGACCTGTTTATGGGCGGAATAGGTGCTGATGGACATATTGCTTTCAATGAACCAGGTTCGTCGCTAACATCTCGTACACGCGTTAAAACGCTTACTCAAGAGACTATCATTGCTAACTCAAGGTTTTTTGATAATGACGTGAATAAAGTACCTAAACACTCTCTTACTGTGGGAGTTGGGACTGTTTGTGATGCTAAAGAGGTGTTGATTATTGTGAATGGTCATGGTAAAGCTCGTGCTTTGCGCCATGCTGTTGAGGAACCTATCAATCAGATGTGGACTATCAGCGCGCTTCAGCTGCATCCTAAAGCTATCATTGTTTGCGATGAAGATGCTTGTGCTGAATTAAAAGTAGGTACCTACAAGTACTTCAAGGATATTGAGAAAGATGCGATTCTATAATCTTCTATTCATAATCTAAGATGAAATCTTACCTTAAAATAATTTCTATCTTCATCCTTGTAGCTGTTTCTTTTGCTGCATGCGACATTCTAAATGATGATTTTGATGAAGAATTATTGTATGGTACATGGAATTCTGGTACCGATTACTATACCTTTAATAGTGACGGTACTGGAGGTACATGGGACACAGCAGATGATGTGGGTGAAGATGAGGCTCAGCCTTTTACATGGACTTTAGAGAGTGCTGATTTAATCGTAATTCATCTGACAGAAATGGAAACAGCTCAAATCCCTAAACATTATACAGTATTGATTTTGACATCAACTACTTTGAAAATCAAAGACGATTTCTCAACTAAATCTTTCACAAAAGTTAGATAAGCATTCTTAGCTTCCTTTTTTATTTTAATGATTTTTCCCTATGAAAAAAGTACTTAAAATAGCTTTAATCAGCATATTATCCTTAATTGCTGTTGTTCTTGTCGCTGCAAGTGTTTTAATTTGGATAGTATTTACGCCTGAAAAACTTACACCTATTGTCCGTAATCAAATGGATAAAATGTTGGTTTGCGAGCATCAGATAGATAATGTTGAACTGACTTTTTTTAGTACTTTTCCTAGCTTTGGTATTCAAATAGATCACTTTTTGTTAAAAAATCAGTTAGAAGGAAGTCCTTCTGATACAGTGGTTTATGCTGATAAACTTCAAGCTTCACTTGATATCAATGCTTTAGTGAAAAATAATGAGCTTTTAATTGAAAAACTGAAACTTGATAATGCTTTTGTCTTGGCTTTCACGGATAGTTTAGGCAATGCCAATTATGATATTTTTAAATCTGATGACGTGGAAGACACTACGTCTTTTCAGTTACCTTTCAATTATTTGTTATTGGATAAAATTGAGCTGAAAAACTCTCAAATAGTGTATCATGATAGTCCTATGGATATGATTATCAGCCTTAATGACTTCAATGCAAATCTTGATATGAAGTGGCAAGGAGATGATATCAATGGAAAAATTAAAGCTTCTATTGCTGATTTTTCTTTTTATTGGGATGAGACTGATTATCTTCAAAGTACTCATTTAGAGGTAAATACACCTTTCTCTTTTAATATTCAGGATTTTATTTTAGAGTTAAAAACAGCTGATTTAACTTTAGCTGATTTACCTTTAAAACTGGATGCTTTTATCCACAATCGCTCTGTTGAAGATGATATGTTGTTGGATATTGTGATTAATTCTGATGGTGAATTGCCAGTACCTGCTGTGTTTGAGTTGATGTCATTACCTTTTGGTGAATATATAGAAGGAATGACAGTGGACGGTAAATCTTTGCTGAAAGCTACTTTGAAAGGTGCAATTGCTGACTCTTTGATGCCTGTTTTTGCTTTGCAGGCCGACTTCAATCAGGTGAAATTTGAGTATGAATCCTTGCCTTATAAATTGATTGATATGTCGGGTATCGCCGATATAGAGATGGATTTGAATGATGATAGCAAGTGGTTTGTGCATGTTTCCAATTTCTTCGGAAGAACAGGCCAATCTAATTTTGCAGGTGGTGCTTTTGTCGATCAACTTACAACAGATATGCGCTTTGATGTGAAAGCCAAAGCAAATCTGAATTTAGTGGATGCTAAACCCGTTCTTCCTGATGATATGCCATTGGATATTAAAGGATTAGCTTCTGGAGATATCAGCATTAAATTTTTATATTCTGATTTAGAACACGATAGGTACGATAAGTTTTTAATTGATGGAAAATTTAAAGTAAAAAACTTAGTTGCCAATTATGATACTATCTCAATACGCTCACAATTAGCTGATTTAGCGGTAAAAATACCTAATAAAAAGAACCCTAAAACTTCATTTGTTGAGTTAGATATTCTTACTGCAAAATTAGATGCTGCTATGGGTTCAACTACGAAAGCTGCATTAGAAGATTTGAATTTACTTCTATCTGTTTCCAATATCATGGATGATAATTTACCGCTCAGTGCTGCAGGTAAGTTTTCCGGTACGCAAGTGGCTGCTAATATGGACGATATGACTGCTTATCTGTCCAATCCTGCCGGAAATTTCAATCTAACTATGGATATGCAAGATAGCACCGCCATTCCTTATTTGGACTGTAAATTCACTATGCATGAGCTTAAGGCTTCTACCGATAGTTTAGAAATTGATATTCTGAAACCTGATGGAAAAATTATTTATAAAGCAGATGCAGCAAATCCCAAAATTCCTTATGTACAGCTTGTTTATGCAAGTGATAAACTCAAAGCTGCCATGGGCGAAACCCTTATTCATACAAAGAATATTAGTGTTGATGCAGGTGTTAGCTATGATGAAACGCAAGATAATTTCTTATTACAGTGGATACCAAAGGGTTATGTGGTGATGGCTGATGCTAAAATTCAAGAGCCAAGTATAGATGCTGATATTCAAATTCCATCTATTAACTTTGATTTTACACCTGATGAGCTGTTAATTCGTGATAGCCAATTGAAGATTGATCAATCTGATTTTCAGCTAACGGGTAAGCTCACAAATGTGCAAGAATACATACGCAATGAAGGTTTGTTAAAAGGTGATTTCAACTTCCGTTCGCATAAGACGGATGTGAATAAATTGATGAGTTTGTTTAGTGGTATGGGCTATAGTGAGGAGGAATTAGTAGATAATGAGGGAGCTACTCCAGAACAAGTAGCACAAGAATCAACTACTTCCTCTGGACCATTTATGGTGCCAAAAGGTATAGATATATCGTTATATACCAGTATCAGTGAGGCTTATGTTCAGAAAGATACTGCTCGTAATGTGCAGGGAACGGTAACTGTGAAAGATGGTATCATGGTGTTAGAGAGTATGTTATTTACTACTTCAGCAGCGAAAATGCAACTTACGGCTATGTATAAAACTCCCAGAAAGAACCATTTATTTATGGGCTTAGACTTCCATCTCCTTGAAATTGAAATAGCTGAGTTGTTGGAATTAGTTCCTGATGTGGATTCCATTATGCCTATGCTTCGCTCGTTTTCAGGGAAGGGAGAATTTCACTTAGCGGTTGAAACGAATACGGATTCATTGTATAATCTGAAAAAATCAACCATTAGAGGGGCAGCCTCTGTGCGAGGTATCGACTTGGTGTTGATGGATGGCGAAACCTTTACTGAGATAGCTAAAACCTTGCGCTTCAATAAGAAAACTGAAAATAAAATTGATAGTTTGACAGCTGAATTTACTGTTTTCAGAAATGAAGTGGATGTTTATCCTTTCATTATTGTAATGGATAAATACAAAGCTATTGTTGAAGGAAGGCATAATTTAGATATGAATTTCAATTATCATATATCATTGATAGATAGTCCACTACCTCTCAAACTTGGAGTAAATGTGATAGGTAATTTAGATGATATGAAAATACGACTTGCTAAACCTAAGTACAGTAATCTATATCGACCAGCCTATAGAAATGAAACCGAAACGCGTAAGTTAGAATTGCGAAATATCATCCGACAGGCATTGGTTAGTAATGTAAAAGAAGAGTAGTGTCTTGATTATTTGATTATTCGTAGCGAATAATTTCTGCTGGTAAAATTTTGGTGATAAGGAAAGATGGACCTATCATCATCAACATAGAAATTAATAAAGTACCTACATTAAGAGCGATAATGAGTCCCCAATTAAATAAAATGGGGACTTTTGCTATATAATAAGCTTCAGCATCTAAAGGAATAGTGCCTGTATAGTATTGTATAGCACAGAGTATCAGTCCAATAAGATTTCCCCAGAACATACCTTTGCCTATCAAAAAAGAAGCATGATAGAGGAAGATTTTGCGTACAGACCAATTGGTAGCTCCCAAAGATTTGAGTATGCCTATCATATTCGTGCGCTCTAATATCAATATTAATAGTCCAGAAATCATATTGAAACCAGCTACAGCCAACATCAAAATTAATATTATCCAGACATTGATATCTAATAAATCCAACCAAGAAAATATCTGCGGATTTACATCGCGGATGGATTGTGTGAAGAGGAAATTACCATTAGCCATGGGCTTGTTGGCAGTCTTTAAATACACCTCATTTCTAACATCATTTAGATAATCAAAATTGCTGATAAGTATTTCATAACCACTTATTTTATCCTCCTCCCAATCATTTAATTGACGAATATGCTGCATATCCGTTAGAATAAATAATTCATCATATTCAATTAAATTAGTAGCATAAATCCCTGTGATGATAAATTTTCTGGCTCTAACTTGCTCTTGCATAAAATAAGCAAAAAAAGCGTCACCCAATTCTAATTGAAAAATATCAGCTAAATACTTAGAAATCACCACATTATTATGCAAACTATCATCTGTATGAATGATATCACCAGCAATTAAATTGGATTGAAAGAACTTCCAATCGAAGCTATCATCAACACCTTTAAAAACCACTCCTTTAAATGCTTCATTTGTTTTGATGATGCCAGGTTTTGTTGCAAAACTTTGTATATGCTTAACATGCTGAATAGTAGCTAATTCTCTAACTAAACTATCTGACATCAGAATAGGCTCCATCTCGTAGGTCGTATTACTATCGTAGTTGATAAGCTGAATATGTCCCCCGAAACCAATGGTTTTTTGACGAATTTCATCTTTAAAGCCAAGCACAATACAAAGAGCTAAGATCATGACAATCATGCCAATACTGATACCGAGTGTAGCAATACGAACAGCAGGACGAGAAACATGCTTCTTGTCCTGCCTAAAATGTATACGTTTAGCAATAAAGTATTCTAAATTCATTTTTTCAAGGTATTGCCAGGATAGGCTTCAAGACCTTTTTCTAAAACCATTAATGCTTTTTTAAGAGCGTCTTTTTCAAGAACATAGGCAATTCTGACCTCATCTCTACCTAAACCAGGTGTAGTATAAAAACCAGAAGCAGGCGCCATCATCACGGTTTGACCTTCAAATTCAAAGTCGGAAAGCATCCAAGCACAGAATTTATCAGCGTCATCAACAGGCAATTTAGCAACCGTGTAAAATGCACCCATAGGAATAGGAGAGTACACGCCAGGAATGCGATTAAGTCCATCAATTAAAAACTTCCTACGCTCCACATATTCGTTATACATTTCCAACATGTACTCTTCAGGCGTATCGATAGAAGCTTCAGCAGCAATTTGTCCAATAAGCGGGGGGCTTAAACGAGCTTGACAGAACTTCATCACATTTTCTAAAACCTTTTTATTTTTAGTCACCAAAGCACCAACACGAATGCCGCATTCGCTATATCTTTTTGATACTGAATCAAATAGCACTACATTCTCTTCCACGCCATCTAAGTGGAAAGCAGAGATATAAGGAGCACCTGTATAGCAAAATTCGCGGTAAACCTCATCAGAAAATAAGTATAAATCATGTTTTTTTACTAACTTTTTGATGCTGTTCATTTCTGAACGAGTATAGAGGTAACCAGTAGGATTATTTGGATTGCAAATCAGAATACCCTTAGTTTTGGGTGTGATTAACTTTTCTAATTCCTCGATAGGAGGAAGTGCAAAACCATCTTCGATTGTGCAAAGAAGCGGTTTGATAACCGCACCAGCAGCAATAGCAAAAGCGGTATAGTTTGCATAAGCTGGTTCAGGCACAATGATCTCATCACCAGGGTCTAAGCAGCTCATAAAGGCAAAATTAACAGCCTCAGAACCACCAGTAGTAACGATGATATTTTCTTCAGTAACATCAATATTGAAGCGGTGGTAATAGCTTGCTAATTTAGAGCGCAGACTTTTAATCCCATCGCTCGGACTATATTCCAAGATAGTTCTGTCAATATTGCGGATGGCCTCGAGCGCAACTTCAGGAGTTTTCAGGTCTGGCTGACCGATATTCAAATGATAAACCTTAACGCCACGAGCTTTAGCCTTATCAGCCAAAGGAACTAACTTGCGTATAGGCGATTCGGGCATTGCATTCCCGCGTTGTGATGTAAGTGGCATATTCTTATATTAATTGTGCGTGCAAAAGTAGTGAATTTATTTAAAATCAACGATTAACTTGATATTGAACTGTCTTCCCGTAAGGTAATTTGGTACAGGATATTGATAATTATAAATATCAGTTACCCAATAATGTGAATTAACATTTTTGAAATCCATTAAATTAAAGACCTCCAAATTCAACCAAATACTTTCCAATCCTCTCAGCCATTTCTTGTTCATGATGGCATCTTTACCGCTAACTAACTGACGAGAAGCCCCTAAATCAACACGTTTATAAGCTGGTACACGGAAAATCCCTCTATATTGACTATTGCGAGGAGGTCCAAAAGGCAAGCCATCAGAATAAACGAATTTTAAGTGTAATTTATAGTTGGGATTATTAGGAAGATAATCTTGAAACATCATAGAAAAAGAATAGCGTTGCTCATTAGGGCGCGACACCCAAGAAGGATAGACAGTCGTTGATGAAACCAAATCACCCTTATCATCATATTCATTTTTGATATAACTATCCCCAATGATATCCTCTTTGGAATTCATCAAGGAGAAATTAATCCAAGAATCTGTACCAGGCACTAACTCTCCAAATAACTTAAAATCAATACCAGCAGTATAAGCCTTTGCATCATTTCGAGCTGAATATACAACTTGCACATTATCAAGGTCATATACCGTAACTCTATCTGCTAATTTTAGATAAGTTTCAGTCGTAAATTTGAATGGTCTGCCGAAACCTCTGAAATAATAATCACCACCCAATACAAATTGCAGAGAACGTTGTGATTTAATTTTATCATTTAGTTTGACGGTAACATTCCCTAAAGCATCGCTGATAGTATCTCTAAACTCCTTATAGAAAGGCGTTTGATAATAAATACCCGTACCAAAACGGAAACTAAAATCCTGTTTCCAGTCAGGTACAAAAGACATAGTAGCACGTGGACTCACCAAAAACTCCTTATTATAGCTCCAATAATGAGCGCGAACGCCACCAATAACAGACCATCCACCAGCTTCAGTTCGCCACTTATAGGTATCTTGAATATAGGCAGTGGTGCGCCAACTATTTAGCTGGTGCGCAGATCGTAAATTGTA
>CAYVWK010000021.1:0-1697 GCA_964455235.1 uncultured Paludibacter sp. | reverse complement strand
CTACGAAAAGCAGAAGCGATAAGACTTAATTTTACGTTTTGCTTAGGGTAGAAGTGATAACTCAATGCACCGAAGGCCGTTCTAAACACATCCTTTTCCTTTCCATCAAAAAAGATAGTCAGCTGACGACCAATATTATACGTACCAAAATTTGTTTCTCGTGTTTCTGGAGTGAAATTGAAGATATTTTGAGAAAAATTTCCTAAGAAAGTCAATTCTGACCTATCAGTTAGTTGATAGGTAAAATAGCCCTGATAATCAACAAAAGAAGGATTATATTCGCCTTGAGTATCTAAGGTACCAAGTAGATAAGCGGCTGTTTTATAGCGTATTCCATGAATTTGAGTGAAGCGATTTTTGGCAGTACCCACATAAGCAGTTGCACCTAACAAACTAATAGACGCAGAAGATTCAAATTCAGTAGGTTTTTTATATTCAATATCAAGTACAGACGACATTTTATCGCCATATTCAGCATTAAAGGCACCAGAAGAGAAACCCACTTTTTCAACTAAATCCTGATTGACAAAACTCAAACCTTCCTGCTGACCAGCACGAATTAAGAGCGGACGATAAACCTCTATACCATTGACATACACAAGGTTTTCATCAAAACTACCACCACGCACATTATATTGTGAACTCAATTCATTATTGGAGCTTACTCCAGCAAAAGTAATCAGAATAGACTCGAAATTACCTGATATATTGGGGATTAGCTTAGAGCGAACAGGGCTGATATGATCCATAGTAGAAGTTTGACGGCGTTGTGCCACCACCTCAAAATCATCTATCATCGTACTCGTAGTGCGCAGTTCAACCGAAATTTGAATCACAGCTTGCTTAGGGTGCAAAGTGTGTTTCATCGTCTCGTAACCTAACATTGAAAACACGATGGTGATAGAATCCTGCATGGGTGCAGACAGTTCGTAATACCCGTTCAGATTGGAGGTAGTGCCTATGTTTGTCCCTTCAAAATAGACATTTGCCATATCAATACCACGGTTATTTGTATCAATCACATATCCATAAACCCTAAATTTCGATTGAGCGAAAATGGTTGTAAAACTGATTAAAAACAGTAAAGTAAAAAAAGATTTTTTGGACATGAATGGTTTATCTATCTAAAATTGAAAAAACAGCTGCAAATTTAATCAAAAAAATGCATCTAACACATAGAAAACGCAGTCAAAGCTCGAAAAGTATCAGAAGAAGAACAAACTTACACCAATAATACTGATAATTGCACCAATGACATGATTAGGAGCGATTTTCTCCTTAAAAACGATGGCAGAAGGCAGGATAATCAGGACAGGCACTAAAGCCATCAGTGTAGAAGCGACCCCTGTATGTGTTTGTTGCACAGCATATAATGACAAAGTGATTCCAATAAATCCCCCTAAAAAAGAACCCCAGAACACATCCTTCATGCCTTTGGTATTCATCACCGCCAGTTTTACTTTTCTCCATTGTTTAGTGGATGTAATCATCACCAAAAATAAAATCAGAGCAAAAATTAACCGTATTTGTGTAGCCGCGATAGGATCGTAGTCACCTATACCTTTCTTGCTCAATATCAATCCAGTAGCTTGTCCCAATGCCCCTAAAAAAGCATATAAAATCCCTTTAGCAGGCACTTTTACTTTTAAGTTTTTGTTCACGATAACAATCATGACCCCTGTAACAGAAATCAGAAT
>CAYVWK010000020.1:19573-22526 GCA_964455235.1 uncultured Paludibacter sp. | reverse complement strand
ATTTGCTCCAACAACTTTTTTATACTACTTTTACAGCTTTAAAAAACAAACATATAATGATTACTAAATGGATAGTTAAACCCTTTACACAAGAACAAAAAGAAACGCAAAAACAACTCGCTAAAGAGCTCAATATCAATCCTGTACTTGCAGGATTACTGATACATAGAGGTATAAACACCTTTGAAGAGGCTCGTCAGTTTTTTCGTCCCGATTTCGACAGTTTGCATGATCCTTTTTTGATGGCTGATATGGACAAAGCCATTGATAGATTGACGAAAGCTGTGAATAATAAGGAGAAGATTCTTGTGTATGGTGATTATGATGTGGATGGAACTACCTCCGTGTCATTGGTATATAAATTTATCAAAAGCTTTTACGATAATGTAGAATATTATATTCCAGATAGGTATTTGGAGGGATATGGTATTTCCTATCAAGGAATTGATTTTGCTATTGCAAATGGTATTTCCTTAGTCATTGCGTTGGATTGTGGCATCAAAGCCGTTGAAAAAATCAAATATGCCAATGAGAACAAGGTTGATTTTATTATTTGTGATCATCACACACCAGATGATATACTACCTGCTGCCATAGCTGTTTTAGACCCCAAACGTGATGACTGCAACTACCCTTACAAGCACCTTTCAGGATGCGGAGTTGGCTTTAAATTAGTGCAGGCTTTTGCTTCTCAAAATAATATTTCCTTTGATGAGTTAATTCCTTTACTTGATCTAGTAGCGCTTAGTATAGCCTCTGACATTGTGCCTATTACAGGCGAAAATAGAATTTTAGCTTATTATGGATTGAAACAACTCAATACCAATCCGAGCGTAGGTGTAAAAAGCATTTTGGATGTTTGTGGTCTACTCGAAAAAGACTCTGATAAAGACCCTAAAAAGGAGATTACCATCACTGATATCGTATTTAAAATCGGTCCTCGTATCAACGCTTCTGGTAGAATGAAATTAGCTACGGAAGCTGTTGACTTGATGGTTTCAAACGATAGCTCTTTTGCTAAGGAAAAGAGTGATATCATCAATGAATACAATAACGAACGTAAAGATTTAGATAAAAAAATCACGGATGAAGCGATTTCAATTATTTCGGGAGATGAGGCTAATAAACAGAAAAAATCCATCGTAATTTATAAACCTGATTGGCATAAAGGAGTGATAGGAATTGTGGCTTCTCGCCTCTCTGAAGAGTTTTACAAACCCTCTATTGTCCTTACTCTTTCCAACGGAATGGCATCAGGATCAGCTCGTTCCGTACCGGGGTTTGATATTTACAGTGCAATTGATTCTTGTCGAGAGTATCTCGAAAATTTTGGTGGACATCGTTATGCTGCAGGGCTAACATTGAAAGAAGAGAATGTGGCAATTTTCACAGAATGCTTTGAGAAATATGTAGCTGAACATATCACCGAAGAGCAGCAATCACCTCAAATTAAAGTAGACGCACAGATACATTTTAAAGACATCACCCCTAAGTTTTTCAGTGTATTAAAGCAGTTTGCACCCTTCGGACCAGGAAATATGAAGCCTGTGTTTGTCACCAAACAGGTGATGGATTATGGCTCTAGTCGCTTGGTGGGGCGCGATCAGGAACATCTCAAGTTAGAGTTGGTAGATTCAAGTTGCGAAAATGTGATGAACGGGATTGCTTTTGGTATGTATGAATTTAATGATCATCTGAAATCCATGAAACCTCTTGATATTTGCTATACCCTCGAAGAGAATACCTTCATGGGAAATACCAATATTCAGTTGATGATTAAAGATATTAAAGTATAAGCCTTCAGTTTAAATTGTAGGATACTTTGTTTTTCACTACCTTTGCACCCAATTTTTTAAAATTCAGAAATGGCTTTACAATGTGGTATTGTAGGATTGCCTAATGTAGGTAAATCCACACTTTTTAATTGCTTATCCAATGCGAAAGCGCAGTCGGCAAACTTTCCTTTTTGCACCATCGAGCCCAATGTGGGCGTGATTACTGTGCCAGATGAGCGTCTCAACAAATTAGCGGAATTAGTTAAACCTCAACGCGTTCAACCTACTACAGTCGAAATTGTGGATATTGCTGGCTTGGTAAAAGGTGCTAGTAAAGGGGAAGGTTTGGGTAATAAATTCCTTGCAAATATTCGTGAAACAGATGCTATTTTACATGTTTTACGTTGTTTTGATGATGATAATATTACGCATGTTGATGGTAGCGTTAATCCAGTAAGAGATAAAGAAATCATAGATACAGAGCTTCAAATCAAAGACTTAGAAACGGTAGATAGCCGCATCAATCGAGTTCAAAAGCAAGCTCAAACGGGAGGGGATAAAAATGCCAAAATTGTATATGATATTCTTTTGAAGTATAAAAGTGCGTTGGAGCAAGGCAAATCTGCTCGCACTGTTGAGTTAGATAAGCTTGAAAAGCCTTATGTTAAAGACTTATATTTGCTGACTGACAAACCCGTGATGTATGTCTGCAATGTGGACGAAGCCTCCGCTGTAAACGGCAACGCCTATGTTGATGCGGTGCGTGAGGCTGTAAAAAATGAAAATGCAGAGATATTGATAGTTGCTGCTGCAACCGAAGCCGATATTGCTGAATTTGAAAGTTACGAAGAAAGACAATTATTTTTAGAAGAGATGGGTTTGACCGAATCTGGAGTTTCGCGCCTTATTCAATCAGCCTACACTTTATTGGACTTGCAGACCTACTTCACCGCTGGTGTGCAGGAAGTCCGCGCTTGGACCTTCCACAGAGGCTGGAAAGCACCACAATGCGCAGGCGTTATCCACACCGACTTCGAGAAGGGTTTCATCCGCGCTGAAGTCATCAAGTACGATGATTTTGTAACTCTTGGCTCAGAAGCAGCCTGCAAAGAAGCAGGTAAAATGAGCGTTGAGGGGAAAGAATATGTAGTGCAGGATGGTGATATTATGCACTTTAG
>CAYVWK010000020.1:16061-19473 GCA_964455235.1 uncultured Paludibacter sp. | reverse complement strand
TATGCACATCTTACACCTGCGGTGTAACAATGGCATTGGGACACTTTGCGGATAATCATATCTATTATTACTATCAATACGCCGCCTTAAATTGGTCTAAAAAACGCACATCATTTTCAGAGAACATACGCAAGTCTTTTACTTGGAATTTGAGATTGGTGATGCGTTCCACACCCATTCCGAAGGCATAGCCAGAATATTCTTCAGGGTTGATGCCGCAGTTGATCAACACATTCGGGTCGACCATACCGCAACCTAAAATTTCAACCCAACCAGTATATTTACAGAAAGCACAACCTTTCCCGCCGCATAGATTACAAGAAATATCCATCTCTGCGCTAGGCTCTGTAAATGGGAAATAAGAAGGGCGCAAGCGAATTTGCGTTTGCTCACCAAACATTTCCTTCGCAAAATACATCAAAGCCTGACGTAAATCGGCAAAAGAAACATCCTTATCAATATATAAACCTTCTATTTGATGGAAGAAACAATGCGCTCTGTAAGAAATTGCCTCATTGCGATATACACGCCCTGGAAATAACATCCGCATAGGAGGTTTCTGCTGATTCATCATCCTAATTTGTACAGAAGAAGTGTGTGTTCTAAGCACTACATCAGGATTTTGCTCAATAAAAAAGGTATCTTGCATATCCCTCGCTGGGTGCTCGGGAGGAAAGTTCAAAGCTTCAAAAACATGCCAATCATCTTCAATTTCAGGACCTTCAGCAATCGTAAATCCTATACGTGAAAAAATATCAACAATTTCATTTTTCACCAATGAAAGAGGATGACGAGTGCCAATTTGAATAGGATCAGCAGTACGTGTCAAGTCAAATTTTTCAGCAGTTTCTGCTAGACGGCCAGCTTGTTCTTTCAAACTATTAATTTTATCCTGAGCAAAGGTTTTAAGCTCATTCAACTTCTGACCAATAACACGTTTATCCTCAGCAGGAAGGTTGCGAAACTCATTAAAAAGAGTAGTAATTTCACCTTTTTTGCTTAAAAAACGAATGCGCAATTCTTCAATTTCATCCAAACGATTTGTACGCAAATCTTCTATCTCGCTGATTAAATTTGTAATTTTATCTATCATCCTATTCATTTTTATTTGACCCGCAAAATTAGCATTTTTTTTCCAAATAGGTTTAGAAAACTACATTTTTATGCATTTACAGAACTAATATCATTTATTTAAACTATTTTTGTGCTATTAAACATAAAACTACTAAGTGAGTGAGTATGGAACTATTGCCTTTTGTTAAAAACGACCCTTATTTGCACCCCTTCGCTGATGCTATTCAAGGGAGATACAATTATTTCTTACAGATAGAGAAACAGCTATTGAGCGAAAGTCACTCCTTATCCGAATTTGCTACTGGTTATATGTACTTCGGATTGCATCGCCTAACCGATGGTTGGGTGTTTCGTGAATGGGCGCCTAATGCGACAGCTATCTATCTGATTGGAACTTTCAATAATTGGCAGAAGCATCCTGATTATCAATTAAAAAGGTTGAAAGATGGCATTTGGGAAATTAAATTGCCCGAATATGCGATTACTCATTCGCAGCTGTACAAGCTTTTAATTGAATGGGATGGTGGTGAGGGTGAGCGCATTCCTGCTTGGGCACGTCGTGTGGTACAAGATGAAGAGACAAAAATTTTCAGTGCGCAAGTGTGGCATCCCGTGCGCGCCTATAACTTCAAAATAAAAAATTACCAGCCTAAACGTAAACCTTTACTGATTTACGAAGCACATATTGGTATGGCAAGTAATGAGGAAAAAGTAGCTAGTTTTGAGGAGTTCCGTGTGAATGTGCTTCCTCGTGTTATAAAAGCTGGCTATAATTGCATTCAGCTGATGGCTATCCAGGAACATCCTTACTATGGTTCCTTTGGCTATCATGTATCGAGCTTTTTTGCGGTTTCCTCTCGTTTCGGCACTCCTGAAGATTTAAAAAGATTGATAGATGAAGCGCATGAAAATGGAGTTGCAGTCATCATGGACTTGGTTCATTCTCATGCAGTTAAGAATGAAGTTGAGGGTCTAGGTCGCTTTGATGGCACACCTTATCAGTATTTTCATGGTGGTGATAGAAGAGAGCATCCTGCATGGGATTCGCTGTGTTTCGATTATGCCAAACCCAATGTATTGCATTTCCTTTTGTCTAATTGCAAGTTTTGGTTAGAAGAATATCAATTTGATGGTTTTCGCTTTGATGGCGTTACTTCTATGTTGTATAGGAGTCATGGCTTAGGCGAAGATTTTGGCGATTACGCTTCTTATTACAACCTGAATCAGGATGGAGATGCGATCTGCTATCTTACTTTGGCAAATAAGCTAATTCACGAGGTTAATCCCAATGCAATCACTGTGGCTGAGGAAGTTAGCGGCATGCCAGGCTTAGCTGCTAAAGTAGATGATGGGGGCATAGGTTTCGATTATCGCATGGCGATGGGCATTCCTGATTTCTGGATTAAATACATTAAAGAAGTGCGTGACGAAGATTGGAAAGTAGGTCATATTTTCTGGGAACTCACCAACCACCGAGCGGATGAAAAAACGGTTAGCTATGCTGAAAGTCACGACCAAGCCTTAGTTGGAGATAAAACCATCATTTTCAGACTCATAGATGCTGAAATGTATTGGCACATGCAAAAAGGTGACACTACTTTAAGTGTAGATAGAGGCATCGCACTACACAAAATGATACGTTTGATAACCGCCACCACGATAAATGGCGCCTACCTCAACTTCATGGGCAATGAATTTGGCCATCCCGAATGGGTTGATTTTCCACGTGAAGGCAATGGTTGGTCATATAAATATGCGCGTCGTCAGTGGGATTTGGTAGATAATAAAAACTTCCTCTATCACGATTTAGGATTATTTGATAGAGATATGATGCAACTCATCAACTCGATTCCAGAGTTCAACGAGCAAAACATCATCCCACTATGGGATAAAGAAGGTGATCAGGTATTAGCTTATCAACGAGATGATTATGTCTTCGTTTTCAACTTCAATGGCTTTAAATCCTTTACAGATTACGGTATTTTAGCTGATAAGGGTAGCTACAAGGTTGTGTTAAATACCGACAATCCAATCTACAGCGGTCATGGTTTAGTTGATGAAAGCGTAATCCACTACACAGTCCCAAAACCAGTACACGAAAGCGGTAGAGAGTGGCTGATGCTGTATTTACCAGCTAGGTCGGCTGTGGTGTTGAAGAGGAGTTGATGATGTGCCAATATGCCAATTAGAATAATGTAGGAGCAAAACATTTTTTGCCCGAAGTTAAAGAAGTTAGCTACTGGTTGTTAGACTGGTTGATTTTACCACAAAATGACACAAAATACACGAAAATAGATTGTAGAAGAATAGAAGGATGTGCAAAGTTGTCATTAAAAAA
>CAYVWK010000020.1:11456-15961 GCA_964455235.1 uncultured Paludibacter sp. | reverse complement strand
CTCCGCAATCCCTTCCATTTCAGCGGGTTCCAACTTCAGTTTAGGATTACGAAAATCCATATCGGATTCTTTATTGAGGGGAATTAGGTGGATATGGGCATGTGGAACTTCCATACCTAACACCGCAACTCCTACGCGAACACAGGGTACTGCGACTTTAATTGCTTGTGCGATTTTCTTCGAGAATATCATCATCTCACCTAATAATTCATCATCTAAATTAAAAAGATAATCCTCTTCTAACTTAGGCACTACCAAGGTATGCCCTTTAGTCATAGGATTGATATCTAAGAATGCGAAGAATTTATCATCTTCTGCTATCTTATAGGATGGTATTTCACCTTTAATGATCTTACTAAAAATAGTCATGGATTGAGTTTGTCAAGTTTAAAAGTTTAGTAGTTTAAGGGTTTAGTAGAGACGTAATGCATTGCGTCTCTGCCCTTAATTAGGGTTTATAATGATATTTCAAGGATTTTAAATTGAATAATACCTGCGGGCACTTGAACATCGGCTATTTCGCCTTGTTTTTTACCAAGAAGTCCTTTAGCTATAGGAGAAGTCACAGCAATTTTGCCCTCCTTCAGATTTGCTTCACTTTCAGAAACAATCATATAAGTCATTTCCTGACCAGTTTTCAGGTTTTTAATACGAACACGATTCAATATCTGAACCTCATCCGTTTTAATACGAGTTTCATCAATCAAACGAGCAGATGCAATCGTGTTTTTCAACTGTGCAATTTTCATCTCCAATAAACCTTGAGCCTCTTTTGCTGCGTCGTATTCAGCGTTCTCTGATAAGTCACCCTTATCACGTGCCTCCGCTATTTGCCTCGAAATAGCAGGTCTCTCAATGCTTTCTAATTGTTTTAATTCTTCTCTTAGTTTGTTATAACCCTCTTCGGTCATGTACGTAATTGTCATGGTAACCTCCTTTATTAATAAATCGAATACCTAATCTAAAGTAAAACAAAAAAGAATTCCGACATTGCGCCGGAACTCTCGTTTATAATAAATTTATTTCAGTGCAAATATAGCGTTTTATTTCTAATCAAAAAATTACGAATATTTGCGTGTAAAAATCTCAGAATAAATAAATGCTCTTTTCGCTTCATGAGCATCTTCTAAATGTATAGGATCCATCCATTGGGGTTCTTCAACAGTATGCAAATCGTCAATTTTACCTTTTGCATAGGCATCCAACTCTTCTTTTGTTGTTGAACTTTCTTTCATCACATGAAAAGTAGTTTGAGTCGCTTTAAACTTTTCATCTAAAATCTCTTGAAAGCTTTTTTCTTTCCCTACAAACACACCTTGATGCGTATCATACCCTTCATGATCTTCAGAAATAACATCGGACAAATCAGGAAACTGCGGAGCACCAGCTGTCTGAGCCTCTTCGCCTTTCTTGCGCTTTTTAAATAAACTTGCCAAAGCAGCTATTACAATCGCGACAACATATATATAGTCTCCTATGTCTTCCATTCAGATAAAATCTTTTTTGTGTCTGCAAATATAATGAATGATTTTCACATTTCATGTATATATACAAAAAAACAATGGGTAACTTCACAGCCACCCATTGCACATTTTAACCTAAACCTTAACTATGAAAAATTTATCTGTTTGTTTACGATACAAAGATAAGCCACAGGTTTTGATCTACCAAATAAATCAGCAACAAAAACACGCAAAAGGTAAACATTTAACATTATTAAACATTTTACTTTTTGCTACTTCTCTTAATATCAAGTAATTAAATAAATTTACCTTTTGCATTTGTTTTTAAAAAGAATCTTTAAGTGCTAATACCACATGGATATTTCAATAATTAATCAATATAACTTACTTTTGCAGCGATTTATTAAACCTATTATATATAATGAAGAAAGAAGAAAACCAAGTTGTTGGAGCGGACTTTAAATCCGCAATCAACGACAAAAAACTATTTATTGAGACCTATGGCTGTCAAATGAATGTGGCAGATAGTGAAGTTGTAGCATCCGTAATGGAGATGGATGGCTACGAACTGACATCAAATATCAACGATGCAGATGCTATTTTTGTAAACACCTGTTCGGTGCGAGATAATGCTGAACAGAAGATTTACTCACGCATCAAGTACTATCACACCATCAAGAAAAAGAAGAAAAACATGATCATTGGAGTGATTGGTTGTATGGCAGAACGTGTTAAAGATGAGCTGATTACCGATCATGGAGTAGATATGGTGGTGGGACCAGATGCTTATTTAGATTTACCTAACCTCATCAATACGGTTGAAAGTGGCGAAAAAGCTATCAACGTAGAGCTCTCGAAAACAGAGACTTATAAGGATGTGATGCCTACTCGCATTGGAAAATCCATTTCGGGGTTTGTATCTATTATGAGGGGTTGCGATAAGTTTTGTACCTATTGCGTAGTGCCTTACACACGTGGTAGAGAGCGTAGTCGTGATGTAGAAAGCATTCTCAATGAAATCAAAGATTTAGAAAACTTAGGGTATAAAGAAGTGACACTTTTGGGACAGACCGTCAATTCTTATAAATACACAGAAGGGGATAAAACGGTTGGTTTTCCGCAATTATTACAGATAGTAGCCGAAGCTTTTCCAACTATGCGCATACGGTTTACCAGTCCGCACCCCAAAGATATGGACGATGCAAGCATAGAAATAATCGCTAAATATCCCAATATCTGTCGATTTATCCATCTCCCTGTACAGTCGGGCAGTAATAATGTACTGAAAGCTATGAATCGCAAATATACGCGCGAATGGTATTTAGATAGAGTTGCGACCATCAAAAGAATTATTCCCGATTGTGAAATAGGTACGGATATTTTCTGCGGATTTAGTGGTGAAACAGAAGAGGATCATCAAGAGACCTTAGACCTAATGCGCCAGGTGAAATTTAGCATGGCATTTATGTTTAAATATTCCGAACGGCCTGGAACTGTGGCAGCCAAACGGTTAGCCGATGATGTTCCAGAAGAGGTGAAACTTCGCCGTTTGAATGAGATTATCAATCTTCAAAATAAAATCACCAAAGAAAGTAACCAAAACGAGATAGGGAAAGAGTTTGAAGTGCTGGTTGAAGGTTATTCCAAACGCTCTAATGAACAACTTTTCGGACGAACATCCCAAAATAAAGTAGTGGTATTTCCACGTGCAGGGCGACATATAGGTGAGTTTATCAAAGTCAGAATATTATCTGCCACCTCAGCCACTTTAATCGGTGAAGTAGTAGAATGATTATAAATAAAGAAATAATTCTCTAATCCCTTGTTTTAGTCAGATTATTTCCCTAAGTTTGCGCTCTTAAAAAACAAATAGAAACTTATTTGTAAGCAACTGAACATCTACAATTTAAACAAAAACAAACAAAATAAAAACTATTATTTATGTGGATAATTGATTCCTCCATCGGGAGAAAGTTAATCATGAGTATCACGGGAATATTCCTTGTGTTATTCTTGCTGTTTCACAGCATTATGAATTTTGTTGCTATCCTCAGTCCTGCTGGATACGACGCAATTTGCGAATTTTTAGGAGCTAATTGGTATGCATTAATTGCGTCCATGGTTTTAGCTTTGGGTTTCATCGTGCATATTCTATATGCACTCATGGTTACCCTTCAAAATTTACGTGCTCGCGGTAATGATCGATATGCGGTAACCACTCGTCAGGAAGGCGTTAGCTGGGCATCCAAAAACATGTTGATTTTAGGTTTCGTAATCCTTGGTTTCCTTGGATTACATATCGTTCAGTTTTGGAGCAAAATGCAATTGGTTGAATTGATGCACAACTTAGGTTTTCAGACCGATGCTGAAGCAGTAGCATTTGCTGCAAAAGGCGCACATTGGGTGAAGTACTATTTTAGTCAGCCTGTATATGCCGTACTATACATTATATGGTTGGTAGCACTTTGGTTCCACTTAACACATGGTTTCTGGAGTTCTTTGCACACTTTAGGAATGAATAACAAAACTTGGTTGCCACGCGTAAAAGTTATCTCTAACATAATGGCAACCATCATCATTTTGTTATTTATGGCTGTTCCGATTTGCGGACTTTTAGGTGCTGGCCCTTTGTTTTCAGACGCATTAATTAATGATGTTCCATTTCTAAACTTATAATAATTATGGCTAAAAAAGAAGCTAGTACACAAGTAGAAAATCCATTATTGGATCCGAAAATCCCTCAAGGTCCTTTGGCTCAGAAATGGACGAAATATAAAACTAATCAGAAATTAGTGAATCCCGCCAACAAACGGCGTTTAGATATTATCGTGGTGGGTACAGGTTTGGCAGGCGCGTCTGCTGCTGCATCCTTAGCGGAAATGGGCTTCAATGTATTGAATTTCTGTATTCAAGATTCGCCTCGTAGAGCGCACTCTATTGCTGCTCAAGGAGGTATCAATGCTGCTAAAAACTACCAAAATGATGGCGACTCTGTTGACCGCCTATTTTATGATACCTTGAAAGGTGGTGACTATCGTGCGC
>CAYVWK010000020.1:9515-11356 GCA_964455235.1 uncultured Paludibacter sp. | reverse complement strand
GACTCTGTTGACCGCCTATTTTATGATACCTTGAAAGGTGGTGACTATCGTGCGCGTGAAGCAAATGTGTATCGTTTAGCAGAAGTTTCCAATGCAATTATCGATCAGTGTGTGGCTCAAGGTGTTCCTTTTGCACGTGAATATGGTGGTTTGCTTGCCAACCGCTCATTTGGTGGCGCACAAGTTTCACGTACGTTTTATGCACGCGGTCAGACTGGTCAGCAGTTACTTTTAGGTGCTTATTCTGCACTTAGTCGCCAAGTTGGAAAAGGTACTGTTAAGCTTTACTCTCGCTACGAAATGGTTGATTTAGTGTTAGTTGATGGTCGTGCACGTGGTATTATAGCTCGTAATTTAGTAACAGGAGAATTAGAAAGATTTGCTGCTCATGCGGTGGTAGTTGGTACTGGTGGTTATGGAAATGCCTTCTTCCTATCAACAAACGCTATGACTAGTAATGGTTCGAGCCATGTGCAAATGTACAAACGCGGTGCTTTCTTCGCTAACCCTGCTTTTGCTCAAATTCACCCCACTTGTATTCCTGTACAAGGTGAACATCAATCTAAATTAACATTGATGTCAGAATCACTTCGTAATGATGGTAGAATCTGGGTTCCAAAGAAAAAAGAAGATGCTGAAGCGATTCGTCAAGGCAAATTGAAACCTACAGATTTGAAAGAAGAAGATAGAGATTATTTCTTGGAAAGAAGATACCCTGCGTTTGGTAACTTGGTTCCACGCGACGTTGCCTCACGTGCCTCTAAAGAAAGATGTGACGCTGGTTTTGGTGTAGGTAGCACAGGCTTAGCTGTTTATCTTGATTTTGAAGACTCTATCAATCGTTTAGGTGAAGATGTAGTTCGCGAGCGTTATGGAAACTTATTCCAGATGTACGAAAAAATTGTGGATGATAATCCCTATAAAACACCAATGATGATTTACCCTGCTATTCACTATACGATGGGTGGTATTTGGGTGGATTACGAACTGCAAACAACCATCAAAGGTTTGTTCTGTATAGGTGAAGCTAACTTCTCCGACCACGGAGCTAACCGCCTTGGAGCATCTGCATTGATGCAAGGTTTAGCGGATGGTTATTTCATCTTACCTTATACAATTCAGAATTACCTAGCCGATCAAATTCAAGTGCCACGCTTAAGCACTGATTTACCTGAGTTTGCAGAAGCGGAAAAGGAAATCAACGAAAAAATTGAGCGTATCATGAGCATTCAAGGTAAACGTTCTGTTGACTCATTACACCGAGAACTAGGTTTAGTGATGTGGGATTTTGTAGGTATGGGACGTAATAAAGAAGGTTTAGCACATGCTTTAGAGCGCATTCAAGAAATTCGTAAAGAGTTCTGGAGCAATGTATTTGTACCAGGTAAAGCGGATGATTTGAACCAAGAATTAGAAAAAGCATTGCGTGTAGCCGACTATCTTGAAATTGGTGAGTTGATGGCAAGAGATGCTTTACTACGCGAAGAATCATGCGGTGGTCACTTCCGTGAAGAGTTTCAAACAGAAGAAGGTGAAGCACTCAGAGATGATGAGAAATTCGCTTATGTTTCTTGCTGGAAATACAATGGTGAGGGTGAAGAGCCTACTTTATTTAAGGAAATGTTGGAATACGAATTTGTAGAGCGCCAACAACGTAATTATAAAGCATAATCAGAAGTCATGGAAAAAAATATAAATGTAACATTAAAAGTATGGCGTCAAGCCAATGCGAAAACAAAGGGTAAATTTGATACCTATAAGTTAGACAATGTGTCCACCGACAGCTCTTTTTTGGAAATGTTGGATATATTGAATGAGAAATTAGTGAGCGAACGTAAGGA
>CAYVWK010000020.1:0-9415 GCA_964455235.1 uncultured Paludibacter sp. | reverse complement strand
AACCAGCATCCAGAAACTAGTAACCAGCAACCAGCAACTCCTCTGAAGTAAACGCTTTCGGCAAATCCCGCATATTGTAGCGTGATGCCATAGTTTCGCCATAAGCACCAGCAGTGCGGATGGCTATTAAATCTCCTCTTTGGGTTTTGTTGATGAGATAGTCTTTGGCAAACACATCAGAGGTTTCGCAGATTGGACCTACTATGTCATAGGTTTCTTCAGCTAGATTTGATGTAAGATTTTCGATTTTATGATAGGCTTGGTATAGTGCTGGACGTATTAACTCAGTCATACCCGCATCTAAAATAACAAACTTTTTAGTGGAACTTTCTTTTACATAAAGCACTCTACTTATAAGCGATCCACATTGTGCAACAATGGAGCGTCCCAACTCAAAATGTACGATTTGCGTAGGTCTGAGTTCAAGATTTTCTTTGAAAATATTAAAATAAGATTGGAAATCAGCTATCGGGTTTTCATCAGGTTGCTCATAATTCACACCCAAACCACCCCCTACATTGATATGCTTTAGGTTGATGTTTTGTTTCTCAAAATAAAGCTGTAGCTCGTTGACTTTATGACATAAATCAAGATAGGGTTGCATATTGGTAATCTGAGAGCCTATATGTAGATGCATGCCTATTAATTTTGCGTTTTGCGCAGTTTTTACGATTTGCATCACCGCATCTAAATCGGATATATCAATGCCAAACTTATTCTCACTTTTACCTGTGGTGATATAATCATGTGTGTCAGCAGCTACATCAGGATTGATACGTAAAGCAATTTGAGCAATTTTATTTTTACGTTTTGCCAACTCATCTATCACTTGCAATTCAGGAATAGATTCCACATTGAAGCAGAAAATATCTCTATCTAAACCTAATTCTATCTCCCAATCTGCCTTACCAACACCAGCAAACACAATTTGAGAAGCATCGATTCCTGCATCTAAGGCCATTTTCACTTCATTTCCACTCACGCAATCCGCACCAAAACCTGCTTCTTTAGTAAGTTGCAAAATTGAGGGATGGACATTAGCTTTCAATGCATAATGCACAGCAAATGGTTGTCCTTGAATTTGATGTTTGACTTCAAAAATAGTAGCCTGCAAAGTGCGCAAATCATAAAAATAGAAAGGCGTTTGCAGGTTTTGAAACTGATTGATAAGATGATTTGCTTGAATCATAATCACTTAAAACAAGGTCGCACTTAAAGCTTGTAAAGCAGCATTTTTATCTTTTGCTTCTACTAAAAATGATATATTATAATTGCTACCTCCGTAAGAAATCATGCGTAAAGGGATGTCTTTTAGGGCTTCAACGGCTTGTTCTTGTAAACCCGTATTATCAGGTTGTAAATCCCCTACTACGCAGATAATCACCATATTCTCATCAACAGTCACAGATCCTAATTTCTTCAGATTATCAACAATTTGATGTAGATTTTTGGGATTATCAATAGTAACAGAAACTCCCACTTCAGAAGTAGTTACCATATCAATAGAAGTTTGGAAAGATTCAAACACCTCAAAAACACGACGCAAGAAACCATAAGCGAGCAACATGCGACCTGATTTAATTTTGATAGCAGTAATACCATCCTTCGCTGCAACTGCCTGAATACCAAAGCTTGAACTTCTTGATGATATCAAGGTTCCGTGCGCTTTAGGGTCTGTGGTATTCAATAATCTCACAGGAATATTATGCAATTTAGCTGGTAGAATACAGGTAGGATGCAGGATTTTTGCACCGAAATAAGCTAATTCAGCAGCTTCTTCAAAATTCAGATAAGGTACTGGTTTTGTACCTTCTACAATACGAGGGTCATTATTATGCATACCATCTATATCTGTCCAAATTTGAATTTCTTTTGCCTTGATAGCTGCCCCAATAAGAGAAGCAGTATAGTCACTACCACCACGTTGCAAATTATCTACCTCACCATAGAAATTACGGCAAATATAGCCTTGTGTAATATAATAAGTAGCATCAGGATAAGCAGTTAGCTGATTTTTCAGATTTTCAACGATATACCCCATATCAGGCTCTGAATTTTTATCAATTTTCATAAAATCCAAGGCAGGAAGCAGAACGGAATTTTCACCAATTTCTTCCATATAAAGTTGGAACATAGCTGTTGACATCAACTCCCCTTGTGCTAAAATTTCTTTCTCTTCAAAAATGGTAAAAACAGCCTGAGAAAAAGTGCGCAAATAATCAAAATGCTCTTTTACGATTTGCATAGTCTTTTCTCTGTACTCAGGATTTGCATATAACTCATTGATTACATGCTCATATTTATGCTCAAGCGCATTGATACGCTCCAAAGCTCCCGCAGTATTATTTTTATAGAAATAATCGGCAATTTCAACAAGGCTGTTGGTTGTACCCGACATAGCAGATAAAACAACAATTTTTCTTTTACCGTCACAAATCAATTGTGCAACTTCTTTGATACGAGGAGCAGAACCTACAGATGTTCCACCAAATTTTAATACTTTCATCGATTTAATATGTATGATATCAAACACTTAAATGTGTTTGATTGTATAATGATTGAGCTGCAAAAGTAATATTTTTTTTGAAAATATGCCGCATTTATGAGATATGCTATTTTTTGTGTATTTTTGTCATGCAAATGCGAAAAAAATAAAACCATAAAGTCACTGCTATAACTTTATGGTTTTCTTATGAATCTTGGGTGGAAAACGGGACTCGAACCCGCGACCTTCGGAACCACAATCCGACGCTCTAACCAACTGAGCTATTCCCACCATATTTGGTGTGCAAAGATAATACAGTAAATAATGATTTGCAAGCAATTTTTTCAAATTTGTTGATTTTTTACTATATCTCTCAATATCAACTAATTAACAGACATAAAAATGCAGTATATTTTTACAAACTCAGAAATAGATAGAAAAATATCACAAATAAAAAAGAAAATCTACCTTCTGATGAATGGAGAATTATCCTCATCTATGAAAAAAAGCGGGTTAATCTATCCTAAAAATTATGGTGTTAACATCATAAAAATCAGAGAAATAGCCCAAGATATAGAGAAAGATCATGACCTTGCTCAAAGATTATGGCAATTAGATATCCGTGAGACTATGATTTTGGCAAGTTTGCTACAACCTGTGGATACATTTACTCAAGAAATAGCTGCTAAATGGTTGGAAAGAGTCCACAATATTGAACTTGCGGAACAACTGAGTATCAATCTATTACGCCATTTAGATTATGCTCCTGAACTTAGCATTTCTTACATTCAATCGTCTAATATTCAAACAAAAATTTTAGGATTTACTCTGGCATCTTGGCTTTATGAGTCTTTTACTGATGAAGCTATTCAAGCTATTATTGATGAAGTCTTAGAGCTTGATTATCAGCAGGAAAACACACTACTATATAATAAAATTGCACTCTGTTTGGCAAAATTATGTCGTAAGAATAAAGAAACAGCTCACCTTATCTTCAATTCTACGGCTGATTTTGGGAAGGATGACAAGCATCCACAAAAACATATCTATCTGACTATCAAGCAAGAATTAATATTTTTAGAATATCTAAATGATGATGTTTAAAAAAACCTTATCTTTGTGAGGTTTTATCATTTCCAATGAAAGAAGAGAATATTTCGATTAATAAAATTTTTTCAGACTATCTGACAAAGCATAATCACAGACAAACACCTGAACGATTTGCTATACTTGAAAAGATTTACTCTCTTGATAATCATTTTATTGCAGAGGATTTATTCAAACTTATGCAAGATGAGTATCGGGTGAGTTTAGCTACTATATACAATACGCTCGAACTTTTATTTGAAGCTGGTTTGGTGGTAAAACATCAGTTTAAAGGGATGGCAGCACAATATGAAAAATCAATTGGCACCACCCCACACCACCATACAGTCTGCATAGTGTGTGGCAAAGTAAAGGAATTTTCAGACAAAAAAATTCGTATTGCCATTCAATCCAAACGCTTTGCTCACTTTGATAGCAGCCATTATTCATTATACCTTTACGGGGTATGCCAAAAATGCAAAAAGAAATAATTCACGAATTAGCTATATAAAAATGAAAGTAGATGTTTTATTAGGACTCCAGTGGGGAGACGAAGGAAAAGGAAAAATTGTAGACGTTTTAACGCCTGAGTATGCTATTGTTTCTCGCTTTCAGGGTGGTCCAAATGCTGGACACACCCTCGAATTTGAAGGACAAAAGTATGTTCTACGCTCTATTCCATCTGGGATTTTCCAAGGTGATAAAATCAATATCATCGGCAATGGGGTAGTGTTGGACCCTGCATTATTTAAGGCTGAGGTTGAGAGCTTACAGGCTTCTGGGCATGACTTGACAAAAAGGCTGAAAATCTCTAAAAAAGCACATCTGATTTTGCCTACACACCGTTTGTTAGATCAAGCTTATGAGCAAGCCAAAGGGGAAGGAAAAATTGGTACGACTGGAAAAGGAATTGGCCCAACATATACCGATAAAATTAGTCGCAATGGCGTTCGCGTGGGTGACATCTTACATAATTTTGAAGCAAAATATGCAGCTGCAATAGCTAAACATAAGGATATTTTAGACCGCTATGATTTTGAATATGATTTATCTGAACTTGAAAAAGAGTGGTTTGAAGGCTTGGAGTGCATCAAACAATTTGAATTAATTGATAGCGAACATCTTATCAATCAGGCTATTAAAAGTGATAAGAAAATTTTAGCAGAAGGTGCGCAAGGTACACTATTGGATATTGACTTCGGTTCCTACCCATTTGTGACTTCCTCTAATACCGTTGCAGCAGGTGCTTGCACTGGTTTGGGCGTTGCTCCTCGTAATATAGGTGAGGTTTACGGCATTTTCAAAGCTTACTGTACACGCGTCGGTAGCGGTCCGTTTCCTACTGAATTATTCGATGAAGTTGGAGATGATATGCGCAAAAAAGGTAATGAATTTGGCTCGGTTACTGGTCGCCCACGCCGTTGCGGATGGGTGGATTTAGTGGCTCTCAAATATGCAGCTATGATCAATGGTGTTACGCAATTAATCATGATGAAAAGTGATGTGATGGATGCTTTTGAGACGATTAAAGTCTGTGTTGCCTACAAAACCAATGATGAAGTCATAGAAGACTTTCCATTTTCAATTGAAGAAAATATTGAACCTGTATATGCTGAACTACCTGGTTGGCAGATAGATATGACTAAGATGAAGTCAGAAAATGAATTTCCTGAAGAGTATAATGCTTTCCTTGATTTTATCGAAGAAGAATTGGAAATTCCTATCAAAATTGTGTCTGTCGGACCCGATAGAGAGCAAACAATCATCAGGGAATAAGCGTTCTATAGATAAACTATTTTAGATGCATGTATGAGTTTTAATTCTACAATTATATGTAAAGATATTAATTCTGCATTGATAAAAGCAGTTGATAATCAATCTTCTGACGATATTTTTGTACTTACAGATGAGCATTCTCTTAAACTCTGTTATCCTACTTTTTCAGACTTAGAGATACTGAAAAATGCACATTTAATCACTATTCCAGCTGGCGATGAACATAAAAATATTGACTCTGCCGTTCAAGTCTGGAAGTATCTGAGTGAGAATGGCGCTACACGTAAATCTTTATTAATCAATGTGGGTGGTGGTATGATTACAGATTTAGGTGGATTTGTAGCTGCTACTTTTAAGCGTGGAATCGACTATATCAATGTCTCTACTACCATTTTAGGGGCGGTAGATGCTGCAACTGGAGGTAAAACGGGTATCAATTTTTTAGGCTTAAAGAATGAAATTGGCTCTTTTAATCCTGCTCGAGCAGTCATTATCGACACTAATTTCTTCAAGACTTTAGATGAAGTGAATTTACGGTCTGGTTATGCAGAGATGGTCAAACATGCCCTTATCAACAGCTATGAAGAATGGGACGCAATTCGTAAATTTGATCTGCAAAACGTAAATTTTGACGATTTGCACACTTTAGTTGAAAGGAGTGTTCTTATCAAAGAAGATATTGTGGCACAAGACCCAACCGAGCAACATATTCGCAAAGCATTAAACTTGGGACATACTTTTGGGCATGCATTTGAAACCTACTCGTATCGTGTCAATCGCCCTGTATTACACGGTTATGCCGTTATGTGGGGACTGCTATGTGAACTCTATCTGTCGCATATCAAATTGCAATTTCCTAAGGAAGAATTGCTGAAATTGAAGTATATGACGAAGGAGTTTTATGGTATGTTTGAGTTCGATTGCAATGATTATGAAGCTCTTTATGAATTGATGACGCATGACAAGAAAAATATATCCAAAGAGATAAATTTTACACTTCTTTCTGATATAGGAGTAATACAAATCAATCAAACTGCGGATAAAAACGAAATTTATGAAGTTTTTGATTTCTTTTTAATGGGATAAAATAAGATAAGTATGAAAAAGACGTTAATAATAGGTGCCAGCAAGAATCCAGAACGCTACTCTTATAAAGCAGCAGAGCGATTATTAGCTTATGGGCATGATATTGAGATGGTTGGGCTACGTGCTGATACTATTTTCGATAGAACAATAGATACTGAAAAGAAGGTTTTTACAGCTATTGATACTGTTACTTTGTATGTTGGCCCACGCCATCAGCCTGAGTATTATGATTATATCATTGCTATAAACCCCAAACGTGTAATCTTCAATCCAGGAACAGAAAACCCTGAATTTCAGGAGCTTCTATCTAAAGCAAAGATAGAATTTGAAGAAGCGTGCACCTTGGTTTTATTGTCAACAGATCAGTATTAATAAAGACAACACACATTAGAAAAGATGAAAATTGCATTGATAGGATATGGAAAGATGGGTAAAATCATCGAAAAGATAGCGAAAGAGCGTGGGCACGAGATTGTGTCTATCATCGACATTGACAATCTCGCTGATTTTGAATCAGATGCTTTTAAAAGTGCCGATGCTGCCATCGAGTTTACTGCTCCTCAAGTAGCTGTTAGTAACATACGAAAAGCTTTTGCAGCAAAGGTTCCTATTGTTTGTGGAACTACTGGTTGGCAAGATCATCTTCCTGCCATTCAAGAAGAAATTGAGCAAAATGGCAACACCCTATTTTGGAGCTCAAATTATAGTTTAGGAGTGTTTATTTTCAATGAAATCAATAAACATTTAGCTAAATTGATGAATAAATTCCCTGATTATTCAGTTGAAATGACAGAAGTTCATCATACCCAAAAGTTAGATGCACCAAGCGGTACAGCCATCACCTTAGCTGAAAATATCATCGAAAATTTGGATAGAAAAAACTCTTGGTCAAAAGAGGTGGAAAACTCACCAGCAGACATAGCTATCAAATCTATTAGAGAAGGACAAGTGCCTGGAATTCACACTGTTGAATATGACTCTAATGTAGATACTATCACCATTTCGCATAGTGCGAAAAGTCGTGAAGGTTTTGCCGTAGGAGCTGTGATAGCAGCCGAATTTATCGCAGGAAAATCAGGCTATTTCACCATGCAGGATTTAATTCAACTTTAATTATTACACACTTATTAATAAGCACATTTAGAGATAGTTAATATGGAAAACAAAGATAATAAAACAATAAAAGATCGTTTTTCTCAGCCTTTAAAACAATGGATAAAAGCAGCAATTTGGTGTTTGATATACATTCTTTTTATAGCTTGGGTAGGTAATTTTTGGTGGTTGCTTTTACTGCCTTTTGTTTTCGATGTGTTCATCACCAAATTCATCCCTTGGACTTGGTGGAAGAACTCCAAGAATAAGCTTGTATTGAGCATTATGAGTTGGGTCGACGCAATTGTTTTTGCTTTGGTAGCCGTGTATTTCATCAATACTTACCTCTTCCAAAACTATCAGATTCCGACATCATCTTTGGAAAAAACCTTGTTGGTAGGCGATTTTCTATTTGTGAGCAAAGCTAGTTACGGACCGCGCGTACCCAATACTCCCCTCTCTTTTCCATTGGTACAGCACACTTTCCCTTTTCTCAACACCAAATCTTTCATCGAAAAACCCCAATGGGAATACAAACGTCTGAAAGGTTGGACTGAAATCAAACGAGATGATATCGTTGTTTTTAATTTCCCTACGGGAGATACTGTTGCAGTAAATAAGCAGAATCCTGACTATTATATTAGTTGCTATTATGAAGGGTTGAGCAGTCTGCGCCGTCAAAACTCCAGTACTACGGCTGATTACGACGCAATCATGGCAGAAGGTCGCAAGATGATAGGCATTAAAAAACAGGAATATGGCGATATCGTATACCGTCCAGTTGACCGCCGTGAGAATTATGTAAAACGCTGTGTTGGTTTACCAGGAGACATGCTTGAGATTAAAGATAATCAACTTATAATTAATGATATAGCACAAGAAGCACATGCAGGCATTCAGCTAAATTATTATATACAAACCGATGGCAGACGTATTTCTGCTGATGCATTAACAAAAATAGGCGTAAGTAAAGAAGATAGATTGGTATTGAATCCGCAGTACGACTATCATTTAATTTCGTATTTGGGTATGGATATCGATAAGCCTATCTATCATTTTCCTTTAACCAATGAGATGTTGAGCAAACTAAAACAACTTCCAAGTGTAGAAAAAGTAGTGGTAGAGCCTTATGAATTAGGTGGTGATGTATTTCCTTTAGGAGGCAATCACGAATGGAATCGCGATAATATGGGACCAATTTATATCCCTAAAAAAGGAGATAATATTCAAATTACAGCTGATAACTTCATGCTGTACGAACGCCTCATTCGTGTTTACGAGCATACTCCTTTGGAAGTGAAAGATGGCAAATACTACATCAATGGCGAAGAAAACGACACTTACACCTTCAAAATGGACTATTATTGGATGATGGGCGACAATCGTCACAATTCAGCCGACTCACGTTATTGGGGTTTTGTACCTGAAGATCATGTAGTTGGACGCCCCGTTGTGGTATGGCTTTCACTTAATAAAGACAATGGTTGGTTTAGTGGCAAAATCAGATTCAATCGTTTCTTTAAAGATGCCAGTAGATAAACATCAGCATACCAACGACTTAAAAGAGAAATTCTGCTTAAGCACAGCCTATTTAGCACCCGTTGCTTACTATCAAATACTAGCAAATGCTAAAGAGGTTTTGTTTGAGCAGCATGAGAGTTACAGCAAGCAAAGCTATAGGAACCGCTGTGTAATTGCTACAGCCAATGGTTTAATGGAGTTAAGTATTCCTATTGAAAAAACCTCAAAATCAGGTAGTTCTATTAAAGACATTCGCATTTCTTATCATGCAAATTGGCAAACAAACCATTGGAAATCGATTCTTTCAGCCTATAATTCCAGTCCATTTTTGGAGTATTATATGGATGATTTAGCCCCTTTTTACGAGCA